>DASPHQ010000860.1:0-3860 GCA_035629595.1 Urbifossiella sp.
ATTCCCCCCGAGCGCCTGCCCGGCGGCGGGCAATACACTGGCGGACACCGAGCCCGGAGGCCGGCCCATGCCGACCGCTCCCGTCAGCCTGATGCCCACACTCCGGCGGGTCGTCCTCGCCGGGGCCGGGGCTGACCGCACCGACGGCCAGCTCCTGGGGGCGTTCGTCGCCGACCGCGACGCCGACGCCTTCGCCGGGCTGGTCCGCCGGCACGGGCCGATGGTCCTGGGCGTCTGCCGCCGGGTGGTGCGCGACCACGACGCCGCGGACGACGCCTTCCAGGCGGTCTTCCTGGTGCTGGCCCGCCGCGCCGCCGACGTGCGGCCGCGGAACCGGGTCGGGGCGTGGCTGTACGGGGTCGCCTACCGGACCGCCCTGAAGGCGCGAGCGGTTCGCGCCCGCCGCCGCACGCGGGAGAGCCAGGTGGACGCCATGCCCGAGCCGGCCACGCCGCCGGCCGCCGACGGGTGGGACGAGCTGAAGCCGATCCTGGACGAGGAGCTGGCCCGGCTGCCGGACCGGCTGCGCGTCCCGGTGGTGCTGTGCGACCTGGAGGGGCGGCCGCAGCGGGCCGTCGCCGGGCAGCTCGGCATCGCCCCGGCCACGCTCGCCGGCCGCCTCGCCGACGCGCGGAAGGCGCTGGCCGCCCGGCTCACCCGCCGCGGCGTGACGCTGGCGGCGCCGGCCCTGGCGGCGCTGCTGGCCGAGCGGGCGAGCGCCGGGGTGGTGAAACCGCAGCTGGCCGCGGGGGTGGTGAAGGCGGCGGAGGCCGTCGCCGCCGGCGGGGTCGCCGCCGGGCTCGTGTCCGCGAATGCCCTTCAACTCTGCGACGGGGTGATGCGGATGATCTTCCTCACGAAACTGAAGGCCGCGGCCGCGACCGCGGCGGTGCTGCTGGCAGTTGCCGGCGCGTTCGGCCCGGGGCTGCGGCCCGCCGTGGCCGGCGACGACCCGGGCGCGACGCCGGCCGCGCCCGCGCGGGTGGCCGACGCCGACGCGGTGTACCTGGACCGGGTGTGTGTGGCGATCCGCGGGACGAAGGGGACGGAGGTGGAGCACGTCTACTTCGCCGCGGACAAGGACGCCGGCAAGCGCAAGAAGGTGACCGACTGGCTGCACGCCGGCCCCGTCGCGACCGCCAACCTCGGCGACAAGGCGGAGGTGGCGTGGGTGACGGACGTCCGGCTCGACCGGGCGCTTCTCGGCGGCGGTGCCCAGCCGCTCACCTTCACGTCCGACGGGTCGCACGTGGTGGTCGAGCGGGACGATGTGTATCTGCGGGGAACGAAGGTCGAGGTCATCCAGACGACGGACGAGAAGCCGGCCCCCGCCCAGGTCCGCCCGGAGGCGAAGTGGGCCGAGGTGGCCCAGTTCCTCGACGCCCAGAAGAAGGCCGAGCCCGGGAAGCGGGTCGAGGTGGTGGTCGAGAAGTCCAAGGACGCGAAGGCGCCGGCCGCCGGCGAGCCGGCCCGGGTGAAGGTGGTGGTGGCGACCGACGACGGCAAGGGCGGGGTGAAGTACAAGGTGGAGGAGCGGCTGGCGGTGACCGCCCCGAAGGCCGCCCCCGGGAAGGCGCCGGTGGTGCCGGGCTACCGCGTCGAGCTGGTGGGTCCGGCGCCGAAGGAGGGCACCCCGCAGACGTTCTTCTACCGGCTCGTCGAGGACGACAAGAAGGCCGACGGGAAGCTGGCGGAACAGCAACTCCGGCTGTGGGCGGCGCAGCAGCCGGGTAAGGGTGAGGAGAAGCGGAACACGGTGGTGTGGGCGGCCAAGGCGGGGGCCGAGACGGACGCGGCGTTCCTGCGGCGGGCGGTGACGGAGGCCCGCGGCACCCCACCGACGGCGCTGGAGGAGCGCTACTTCACCGCCGACGCCGACCCGAAGAAGCGCGAGAAGCTGCTGGACGCGCTGCTGGCCGACCCGACCGCGCTCCGCCGCGTCGGCGACGGTTGGAAGCGTCGAATGCTGACACCGCCGGCCGCCGCGCAGCCGCAGGTGGTGCCGTTCACCCCGCAGGGGAAGTTGCTCGAGCTGTACGGCCGGTCGTCGGACCTGGTGACGCCGCCGAAGTTCGAGGTGGTGCCGCTGCCGAAGGGGGACGGGCAGCCGTTCCTGTACACGCAGCCGAAGACGGTGCTGCGCGACCTGTTGGTGACGCCGAAGGGGGACGTGGTGAAGCCGAAGGCGCCGGTCCCGCCCGTGCCGCCGACTCCTCCCGCGCCGCCGAAGCCCGGTGTGCCGCCGGCCGCGCCGAAGGCCGTGCCGGCCCCACCCGTGCCGGCGACCGCGGCGCCGCTGGTCCGCACGGCGGTACGGTCGGTGGACCGGTGGTCGCGGCTGGTGGGCGAGCTGATCGCGGCGGGGAAGACGGACGATCAGATGCTGGAGGCGCTGTCGCTGGCGTCGGCGGGTCGGTTGCCGACGGACGTGGAGCGCCGGCTGGCGCGGGCGGTGCTGCCGACGGGGGTGGACCGGGCGGCCGGTTGGACGGCGGTGGCCCGCGCGTTGGCCGGCCCGAGCGCACCGACCCCACCGCCGCTGCCGCCGTCGTCGCGTTAGTGCGGCTGACGCACCCCGCCGGCGGGTTGACGACCCCCGGCGGGGCGGTATAACGGTGGGTGACGGGCAGTTAGCTCAGTTGGTAGAGCGAGCGACTGAAAATCGCTAGGTCCCCGGTTCAACCCCGGGACTGCCCACTCTAGGAAAACAAGGGTTTCGTGAAACTCGAGTTTCCCGACAACCCCCGCCGGTACAGAATCCCGGTACGGAATAATGCCTCCGGTCGCCGTGACGATTACCCCGTCACCGCCCCGGAGGCTTTCTCGTGGCCCGCACCCCCAAGCCGTGGTTCCGCGACGACCGGCAGGCCTACTTCGTCACCGTCAACGGCACTCGCCACAACCTCGGCCCGGACAAGAAGGAAGCCTTCCGCCGCTTCCACGAGCTGATGGCGGCTGACCCCGTCGCGCTGCCACTCCCGCAGCCCGTCGTCCCGTCCGCCCTGACCGTCGGCCAGGTGTTCGAGAAGTTCCTCGACTGGTGCCAGCAGCATCGCTCCCACCGCACCTACGAGTGGACTCGCGACCACATCCAGCGGTTCTGCGACCATCTCCCCGCCGTTCAGACGATGCCCGCCCGCGACCTCCGGCCGTTTCACGTCGTCGAGTTCGTCGACTCCCGGACGGGCTGGGGGCCGAACCACAAGCGCGGGGCGATCGTCTCCCTGACCCGCCCGTTCAACTGGGCAGCGAAGCTCGGGTACATCGACACCAGCCCGGTCCGGGGGATCGAGAAGCCGCAGGCCGAGAAGCGGGACAGCCGGATGACACCGGCCGACTTCGATCGGCTGATCGGGTTCGTCAAGGACCAGGCGTTCCGCGACCTGCTCACCTTCGCCTACGAGGCTGGGTGCCGCCCCCAGGAGGTCCGGGTGGTCGAGGCCCGGCACCTGAAGCTCGACCAGTACCGGGTGGAAATCCCCCCGGCCGAGGCCAAGGGGAAGCGGCGGTGGCGGGTGATCTACCTGTCCCCGAAGGCCGCCGAGATCGTCTCGCGGCTTGCTGCCCTGCGCCCCGAGGGGCCGCTGTTCCTGAATGTGGACGGTAACCCGTGGAAGGCCCAGGCCATCGTCTGCCGGTTCCAGCGGCTGCTGGTCAAGCTGGCCGGGGTGATGGAGGCGTTGCCGCTGCTGCCTCGGTTCGACCGGCGTCGGTACAAGGACCCGGTGGAACTCGCCAAGGCCCGCAAGGACCACCAGGAGAAGTTGGTGGCGATGCGAAAGAAGCGGTCGAAGGTCGCCCGTGAGGGGGACGCCCGGTACGCCATGTACGACATCCGCCACTGCTTCGCAACGCGGAAG
>DASPHQ010000861.1:0-10206 GCA_035629595.1 Urbifossiella sp.
GACCCCCTTCGCCACCCACGTCAGCCACTGCTTCGCGTCCTTCAGGAACGACTTCAACTGGTCCTCCGCCTTGTCCGCCAGCACCGTCGCCAGGTGGGCCAGGTCGTTGCCGGTCACGTCGAGGTGGAACTGCGCGATGCTGAACTTCTGCCCCTGGAACGTGAAGCTCGCCAGCAACGTGGCGTCGGCCGTCGTGCCGTCCCAGCTGGCGCTCACCGACCCGTCCGCGTGCGTGTTCAGCACGACCTTCCCGAGCGGCCCCAGGTCGATCGTCGTGTTCAGCCCCACGGTCACGCCGCCGCCCGCCGACAGCTGGCTCAGGCTCGTGAAGCTGCCGTTGATGTCGAACGTCGTGCCCGGGATCAGCTGGCCCTTCAGGTCGAACACGAGTCCCTTCGTCGTCACGCTCACGTAGATCGCGTCCACCACCACGCCGAGGAACGTCAGCTGCCCGGACACGACGAAGTGCGGCGCCTGCAGCGCCGCGACCGGCTGCTCGATCGCCGTCTGCGTGTACGTCGACAGCGACAGCATCGGGCCGCCCTTCCCGCCGTACCCGGTCACCGCCAGGAACGACGGCGAGAACAGCACCAGCGGCGTCATGGCCGCGTCCACCGCGATGCCGCGCGTCGTCTGGATGTTGACGTGGACCTCGACGCTCACGCCGATGATGGTGATCTTGCCGTCCACCCGGTACCCGGCCGGGTACTGCAAGGTGCCGATCTGCGTCGCCGTCGGGGCGAGGTAGAACTGCGCCTCCAGCTTCACCTCGATCGTCGCGCCCTGGTTCGCCAGCTCGTAGTGGACGGGGCCGGTCGCGTTGCTCAGGTCGGTGATGTACCACAGTTTCCCGAGCTGGTTGACGATCAGCAGCGTGCTCTGCGTCGCCGCCGGGAGCGACACGCCGGCGGCCTGGAACGCGGCCGCGACCGTCGTCATGTCGCGGTTGTCCAGCGCCTTCGCCGTCGTAGACGGGATGGTGAACGCCCGCGTTCCCTCGACGCCGATCGTCGCCAGCACGCTGTCGATCGCCGCCGGCACCACCTGCGGGCCGCCGACGAGGGCGTCCACGATGTCCTTCAGGTTGAGGTCGCTGACCGCCCCCGCGGCCATGCTCTTGGCCGGGTCCGACGAGTCGAAGAATACGGCGATGGAGCTGTCGAAGGTGAGGACGTCGATGGTCGCGGCGACGCCGAAGCTCGGCACCCCCTCGAAGTCGATGCCGACCTCTAGGGCCACGTTCGCCAGCTGGACCGGGCCGAACTTCAGCGGCCCGCCCTTCATCGTCCCCGACAGGAATGCCCCGTTCGCCACGAACACCATGGTGGCGTCGAACTCGACCCGCTGCGACTGGATCGTCGTCTTCACCGCCGCGGTCAGGAACAGCTTGGGGTCGCCGGCCTGCACCCGCGCGCCGAACGACCCGGTGAGCGTCACCGGGCCGACGGTGCCGGAGATGCTGGCGAACAGCGCCGTGTTCGTCATCGGGTCCGGGATGCTGACCTGCAGCGTGATGCCGAGGGTGAAGTTGGCCGAGAAGCCGAGGAACTGCCGCACCAGCTTCTGGTCCTGCTGGGTGTCGTCGAACGTCATCTCGGCGTACAGGTTCACGCCCGCCTGGAGGCCGCCGGCCTGCGGCGGGAGCGTCACCGTCTTCGTCTGCAGCGCCGGGTCCGACAGCTTCGACGCGTCCGGGAAGGTGAACGCCGTCATCGCCGTCGAGCCGATCACCAGCATGAGCTTGTCGAGGCGGAACAGGTTGTCGAGCGGCGCCAGTACGCCCAGCCCCGGCGACAGGGTCGAGAACTTCGGCACGGTGATGTCCACGCCGACGGCGAACTGCCAGCTCCCGCCGGCGTAGACGATCTGCAGCGCCAGCACGCCGAGGCCGCTCGGCTTGCAGTACATGCCGAACGTGTACGTGGACGAGCCGCCGCCCGACCGCTCGATGAACAGCTCCGTCTCGGGGAAGGTGAGCGTCGGCAGCCACGGCGGCGGCATCCACGACACCCCGCCGAGGTCGTGGATGATGTTCTGGAAGCTGACCTGGAACTCGGGGATTTGGGCGTCGATGCGGAAGTTGCCGGGGAGGACGTAGTTGAACTGCGTCTCCACCCCGAGGATGTTGATCGCCCCGCCGATGGTGCCGCCGGCGCCGCCGTCGTTCGAGAAGTTGTCCAGCTCGATCGACACGGCTTCGAGCGTCACGGCCTCGTGCCCGCCGAACGTGATGCCCCACGGCTGGTTGAGCCCGGCGACGAACGTGACCTGCGGCTTCGCCTGCCCGAACTGCACCGTCAGCGACAGCTCGTCCAGCACGAACGCCGGGGCGTCGCTCACCGCCGGGATCAGCAGCCCGATCATGTCGGTCAGGTTGAACGTCGTCCCCTCGACGAGGGTGGCGCCGACGGTGTAGCTCGGGTAGTTGGCGAACGCCTCCATCTGGAGGATCGGCTTGTTCGCCGGCACGTTCAGCTGGCCGTACACGGCCACCGCCACCGACCGGGTGGCGGCGGTGAACGGCGTGTTCACCGTCACCTCGCCGGTCACGTTCGTGAGGGTGAGGAAGTTGGGGACGAGCACCCAGTCGCTGTTCGTCAGCGCCGCCAGCCCGAGGCCGACGTAGGCGAGCGACATGTCGGCGGTGCCGACGCCGAGTTCCAGGTACGACAGCTGAATCCCGCTGCCGGACGTGTACGGCCCCGGCAGCAGCGCCTTCACGTCCGAGCCGGTGCCGCCGCCGACCCAGTTGATGAGGTCCGACGGCCCCGGGATCGACACGTTGGTGAAGTCGCCGCGGATCACGACCATGCCGCGCGGCTGGTCGTCGAGGAGGACGCCGATGGTGAGGTTTTTGTTGCTGCCGAGGTCGAACGTGCTCTGCAGCTGGATGCCGGCGGCGGACCCGACGCTGTCGAACCGGCTCACGAGGCCGAGGGTGACCGGCAGGTGCATGGTGGCGAACAGGTTGTTCAGGCTCGGGCTCAGCTGCAGCGCCAGGTTCATGTTCGGCCCGTAGGTCGTCGGCGCGACCGGCCCGGCGACGGTGGACGCCGTCAGCCCGCCGATCAGCCGGCCGACGTACCCGACGCCCGCGCCGCCGAGCTGCAACCCGCCGGTGAAGTTCAGGCCGACGGCCAGCGGCAGGTTCGACCCCGGGGCGGCGTGCGCGACCGTGCAGTAGGTGAACTCGGCCGGCGGTGAGCCGGTCGGAACAACGTCGTCGAACAGGGTGCCGGCCAGCTGCGAGTACTGGGTGGGGAACTTCCACCCGCCGCCGGCGGGGACGGCGACGGCCACGTCGAGCTGCGGCTCGCCGGGGCCGGCGGGGAGGAAGAACACGGCGGTGGTGGCGGCGCCGGCGGAGAAGCCCAGGAGGGTGGACTTCCCGAGCACGGTGACGCGGTTGTTGGCAGCGTCCACGGTCGGGGCGGCGGTGACGCCGGTGAGCGCCAGGGTGGGGCGCTTGAGGGTGTTGTTGATGAGGTTGCGGACGGCGGTGCCGTCGGTGCCGAACGCCGTCGGGTCGGCGGTGAAGGTGCCCTTCCCGGCGTCGTACCCGGCCGTCACGATCCCGCTCATGCTGGCGAAGTCCACGGCGTACTCCTTGTGGTGGCGGCGGCCCGGCGGTCATCCCCAGTTGACGTCGACGATGATCGGGAAGTGGTCGCTGGCCCAGTACCGGAAGTCGGCGAAGGCGGCGAAGAGGGTCGTGTACTTGGCGACCATGGTGCCGGTGCCGCTGTTCTGGTTCTTGGCCGCGTACACGTACTTTCGCAGCGCCTTGGCGATGGCCGGGTAGGAGTCGTTGACGCAGTCCTCGACGAGGTCGAGGACGGCCCCGCCGGAGCCGTCGGCCCCCGGCTTGAGGAACAGGTTGTCGTACTGCGACGAGAACATGGACGCCTTGTCGAACCCCGGCGGGGCGGTCGCCGGGATGGCGTTCAGGCTGGTGTAAATGCCGACCAGCTTCTGGGCGTAGCCGAGGGCGACGATCGGGCCGAACCCCTTCTTCCCGTTCCCGGAGGCCGGGTCGGACGGCGAGATGTTGAAGTCGCCCATCAGGGCGCCGGCGGCGGCCCCGGTGAAGTCGCTGATCTCGGCCAGGTTGGCGCAGGCCTTGGTGACGTTCGGCTTGTACCCCGGCTCGGGGGCGTGGAGCGCCGACATCGGCACCGCGGCCTTGTTCTTGAAGGTGAAGAACCCCAGGTACGGCGGGTGGTCGGTCCCCTTCAGCCGCGGGAACCCCAGCTCGACGGTCAGCGCCTTGGAGTAGACCGTGGCCGGGATCCGCCACGTGTCCTTGAACTGCGTCTTGGTCACCCCGACCTTGTCCTTCCGCCACAGCCACAGGTACTGCTCGAGCCGGGTGCCGTACTGCGGGCTGGCCTGGTAGTCCCAGGTGTTCGCCTTCCCGAGCAGCCCGTCCAGGGCGGTGCACAGCCGGCCGCCGAGGGACGCGCCGAGGTTCGACCGCACCTCCAGGATCGCCACCACCACCGGCTCGTACTGGTCGATGACGTTGGCCACGAAGTCGATCATCTCGGCGTAGTTCTTGCTGACGCCCCAGTTCTCGACGTTCCACGACATGATGCTGACCTTCGCCATCGCCCGCTCTCCCCTCGGGTGTTCGGGCCGCTCAGCCCCAGTTGACGTCGACGATGACCGGGAAGTGGTCGCTGACGATCTTGCGGTAGGAGGCGAAGCCCTCGTAGACGTTGGCGAACGCCGTTACCTTCCCGGCGGTGCCGTTCACCTTGAAGTAGGCCCACGTGCGGAGCGCGTTGGCGATGCCGGCGTTGCCGTTCGCGAGGGGTTTGATGGCGTCGTCCACCACGTCGATCACGTCGCCGGCGGCGGCGGCGCCCGTGGGCTTGAGGAGGAGGTTGTCGAACTGGCTGGAGAACATCTGGGCGGTGGTGAGGTTCGGGTCGGGGGCCGGCACCCGGTTCAGGCTGGTGTAGGTGTTGACGATCTTCTGCACGTACCCGAGGGCGACGACCGGGCCGAACCCCTTCAGGCCGTTCCCCCCCGCCGGGTCGGACGGCGAGATGTTGAAGTCGCCCATGAGCGCCCCGGCGGCGGCGCCGGTGAAGTCGCTGATCTGCGCCTGGTTGGCGACCGCCTTCACGACGTTCGGCATGTACGACGGGCCGGGGGCGTGGAGCACCGACATCGGCACGCCGGCCTTGTTCTTGAAGGTGAAGAACCCCAGGTACGGCGGGTGGTCGGTCGTCTTCTGCCGCGGGAACCCGAGGTTCACGATCTGCTTCTTGGTGCCGACCGTGACCGACACCGGCCACGTGTCCTTGAACTGCGTCTTGGTGACGGCGACCTTGTCCGACCGCCACAGCCACAGGTACTGCTCGAGCCGGGTGCCGTACTGCGGGCTGGCCTGGTAGTCCCACTTCGCCGTCTTCGTCGCGTCGAGCCCGGCCAGGGTGGTACACAGCCGGGTGCCGAGCTGCGCGCCGATGTTCGAGCGCACCTCCATGATCGCCACGACGACCGGGGCGTACTTGAAGATGACGTTGGCCACCACGTCGGTCATCTGGGTGCGGAACTTCCCCTGGCCGAAGTTCTCGATGTTCCACGACATGACGCTGACGTTCGCCATCGCGGCCCCCCGCCGGACGAGCGGGGACGCCGGCGACCGTTCGCGCCGCACGTGCGTCCCCACACTCGGATGGACTGACGGGGTGAACGCTAACCCGGCACCGTCGTGACTTCAAGTGAAAATTTGCGCAATTCGTGCAAGCCCTCGCGCCGACGCTCGTGCGGTGGTGGTTCGCGTGCCGCCCGCGTATTCTGAGCCCCACCCGTCCCCCGAGGGCCGTCCCGTGCGCCCGCTCGCCGCGCTGCTCGCCGTCGCCGCCGTGTCGCTCGCCCAGCCGCCCGCCGCGTGGTGGCCGGCCGACGTGGACAAGGCTCTCGCCCGCGCCGGGGCCAACCGCCCCGAACTCGTCAAGGCGCTCGCCGACGTGCCCGCCGACGAGCGGCCCGGGATGGCGTTCCTCGTCGCCCACATGCCCGAGCGCGACCTCAAGGCGCTCAAGGCCGACTTCCTGCTCACCAACACGAAGCTCGCCTACCGCGCCCGCCGCGAGCTGCCGTGGGGCAAGGACGTGCCCGAGGAACTGTTCCTCAACGACGTGCTGCCGTACTGCCACGTGGACGAAACCCGCGACGCCTGGCGGGCGCAGCTGTTCGAGCGCTGCGTGCCGTTGGTGAAGGACTGCAAGTCGCCGGCGGAGGCGGTGCAGAAGCTCAACACCGTCCTGTTCCCGCAGCTGAAGGTGGGCTACTCGACCGCCCGGCGGGCGCCCAACCAGGGGCCGTTCGAGACGATCGAATCGGGGAAGGCGTCCTGCACCGGGCTGTCGATCCTCCTCGCCGACGCCTGCCGCGCCGTGGGCATTCCGGCCCGGCTGGCGGGCACCGCGAACTGGTCGGACAAGCGCGGCAACCACACCTGGGTGGAGGTGTGGGACGGCCGCTGGCGCTTCACCGGGGCGTGCGAGCCGGACCCGAACGGGCTCGACCGCGGCTGGTTCACCGCCGACGCGGCCCGCGCCCAGAAGGACGTGTACGAGCACGCCATCTTCGCCACGAGCTTCAAGGCCACCGGCACGGCCTTCCCGCTGGTGTGGGATCGCAAGAACGCCGCCGTGCCGGGTGTGAACGTCACCGACCGCTACGCGAAGGCCACGACCACGGACGCCGCGCGCTCGGCGGCGGCGGTGAAGGCGCTGACGGAGGCACTGGCCGACCCCGCGGCCCTCGACGGGCTGGCGAAGCGCGACATCGCCAGCGTTCCCCTCACGAAGGCGGATGCCGAGAAGGCGCGGGACGTGATCTGGAAGGCGCACGTGGCGCGGCTCAAGACGGAGCGCGCCGAGGAGATGAAGGCCCGCGTGTTGAAGGCCGGCGAGCACGCGATGCCGTTCGACGTGAAGACGTTCGGCACCGCCCCGCCCGGCGGGCGGAGCCTGTGGATCTCGATGCACGG
This sequence comes from Urbifossiella sp., assembly GCA_035629595.1. Classification (GTDB taxonomy): domain Bacteria; phylum Planctomycetota; class Planctomycetia; order Gemmatales; family Gemmataceae; genus Urbifossiella. Next base: position 7,010 of record DASPHQ010000861.1, read on the forward strand.
CGGCGGCGGCGCCCCGAAGCAGGTGAACGACCAGCAGTGGGAGAACCAGAAGCGCCTCTACACCCCGGAGGAGGGCATCTACGTCGCCCCGCGCGCGCCGACGAACACCTGGAACCTGTGGCACGAGGGACACATCGACGTGCTGTTCGGCCGGCTCATCGAGAACATGGTGGCGCTGGAGGGCGTGAACCCGGACAAGGTGTACCTGATGGGGTACTCGGCCGGCGGCGACGGGGTGTACCAGATGGCGCCGCGGATGGCCGACCGGTGGGCCGCCGCGGCGATGATGGCCGGCCACCCGAACGGCGTGTCGCCGCTGTCGCTGCGGAACGTGCCGTTCGCGCTGCAGGTCGGCGAGAACGACGCGGCGTACAACCGCAACAAGGTCGGCAAGGAGTACGGCGAGCAGCTCGACAAGCTCCGCCTGGCCGACCCGGGCGGGTACGAGCACCTCGTCAAGATTCACGCCGGCAAGGGGCACTGGATGGACCGCGAGGACAAGCTCGCGCTGCCGTGGATGGCGAAGTTCACGCGGACCCCCGTGCCGGACAAGGTGGTGTGGCACCAGTCGGGCGCGCTGCACGACCGGTCGTACTGGCTGGCGGTGCCGAAGCTGGGGGCGCTGCACACGGTGGTGACGGCGAAGCGGTCCGGGCAGACGATTGACGTGGCGGGCGTGGGCGTGAAGAAGCTGCTGGTGCGGCTCGACGACCGCGTGGCGGACCTCGACCGGCCGGTGCGGGTGGTGAGTGACGGTCAGGAGTTGTACGCCGGCACGCCGCCGCGCACGGCGGCGATGCTGGCGAAGACGCTGGCCGGCCGCGGCGACCCGCGGCTGATGTTCAGCGCCGAGGTGGCGGTCGAGCTGCCGTAGCGGCCGCACCGGGCGAACGGCCGGCGTGAGCCGGCTGGTCGGGGTGGCAGGTGCCTGTACCAACGACCAGCCGGCTCACGCCGGCCGTTCGCCCAAGCCTCGCTCACGCCCCCGCCCCGCGGCGGACGTGCGTCACCAGGTCGAACTCGGCCGCCAGCTCGTCCACCCGCGGGCCGAGCGCGTCCCAGGTGGCGGCGTCGGTCACGAGCGTCACCTCGACGCGGTCCGGGTCGGCGTCCGCGGCGGGTTCCGCGCCCACCGGCTCCAGCCGCAGCGCCGCCAGCGCCGCCTCGTCGAACCCGGTCATCGCCAGTTCCGGCAGGCCGGTCAGGCTCTCCAGCAGGTCGGCCAGCTTCGCCGGGTCGTACCGGCCCTGCGCCTCCTGGTTGTTCAGCAGCACGTTCAGCGCCTTCTCCCGCGCGTCGTCGAGCCGCACCACCGACACCGGCACCTCGGCGTACCCGAGCTCCTTCAGGATGCGCAGCCGGGCGTGGCCGCCGACGACGCGGCCGGTCAGCTCGTTCCACACCAGCGGCTCGACGAGGCCGAACTCGGTCAGGCTCGCCTTCAGCTTGCGGTACGCCGGCGACGCCGGGCTCAGCGGCTTCCGCGGGTTGTACGCCGCCGGCTGGAGTTGCGCGATCGGCAGGAGGCGGACCTCGAACGGGAACATGACGAACTCCGGGACGTGGTGAGTGGACGGGCATCCACGTTCATAACGTCCCGGGGGCGGATGTCAAATCGGGGACGGGGAAATGTCAGGGGTTTTCGCCGCTTGCGGCGGTGCAGCGCTGCACCGCCGCAAGCGGCGACGGTTCTCACTCGAACACCAGTACGCGCCGCCGCCGGTGGTCCTCGCGGTCGATCACCACCACCCGGCCTTGAACCTTCCCGGTCAGCCACTGCCGCACGGCGGCGTTGTGGTCGCCGACCGCGGCCGGGATGACGAGCGGGAAGTCAAGCGGCGCCCGGCCGGAGTAGCCGTTCACCACCGGCACGTTCGCCCGCAGCCCGACCCACATGGCGAACACCTCCTCGAACTCCCGCTGCAACTTCGGGTGCGGGATGATGTACGCCGCGTCCGCCCCGCGGATCCGCTCCGCCCACTCGTCGGCCTCGGCATAATACGCCGCCCGCGGAATCCTCGGCGGCGTGTGCGTCACCTGCTCCGCCCCCACCAGCAGCAGCACCGCCGCCACGGCCGCGGCCCGCCAACCGGGGCCGCGGAGCGCCGCGAGCGCGTGCGTCAGCCACACCGCCCCGGCCACCAGCACGAACAGGTCGAGGACGAGGACGACCCGGCTGACGCAGCGGATGGCCCCGGCCCCCGGGACGAACATCACCCCCGCCCACGGCGACGCCTCGCCGACGCGGAAGCACAGCACGAACCACACCGCCCCCGCCAGGAGCGACGCCGCGGCGAGCGGCCAGTTCGCCGGCCGCTCCCGTCGCTTCACGATCACCCAGCCGACGGTGGCGGCGAACAGGGCGGTGGCGGCGAACCCGTGGAACAGGCAGCACTCGAACGACACCTCTGGCAGCACGCCGCGGGCGGTCTCGAACCACGCCGCGTGGACCGGCGGCGTCAGCCACGCGGCCCAGTCGGGGATGAGGTACTTCGCCTCGCCGTAGGTGCGCATCAGCCCGCGGTTCACCAGCAGGTACGGGGTGAAGAACGCCGCCATCGCCAGCACCCCCGGCGCCGCCCACAGCAGCGCCGGCCACCACTTCCGCCGCGCGAACGTGAACAGCTTCCACACGCCGCCCGGCGTGAGCGCGGCGGCCAGCGGCACGAACGTCGCCAGCCCGGCGACGAGGAACCAGCCGGTGTACACGCAGGTGATGGCCTGCAGCGCCAGGCACGCGCTCAGGCCGCCGAGCGCCCGCGCCGTGGGGGCCGACCCGAGGAGCCAGGCGCACAGCAGCGCCGGCGGCATCCAGTAGCGCGGGATGAGCTGCTGGTGCTTCTCCTGGTCGACGAGGACGGCGAGGAAGGCGAACCCGAGCGCGCCCAGACCGGCGGCGCAGTGGGCGCAGCCGAGCCGCCGGGCGACGACGGCGAAGCTGACGAAGTTGAGCGCCGAGCAGACGATCATCCACCACGAGTAGGCGAGCTGGTAGTCGGTGACGGTGCGGAGCGCCCAGTAGATCGGGGCGGCGCCGACGAGCGTCTCGGAGTACCACCAGACGCTCGGCTCGGGGTGGAAGAACGGCGGCTTCGTGAGGGTGCCGGCGTAGCCGGGCTCGGTGAGGACGAGCCAGGAGTGTTCGAGGAGGTAGTGGTTGAGCATGCCGTCGCCGGGCTCGGCGCGGACGAGGGCGA
>DASPHQ010000862.1:0-2683 GCA_035629595.1 Urbifossiella sp.
TCTGCTGATGGTCGCCACTCTGATGGAGATCAAGAGCCGGGCCGTTCTTCCCACGGACGCTGCAAACCCGGCCGACTCCGACAAGCCCGACCCGCGCGCCGAGCTCGTCAAGCAGCTGATCGAGTACCGCCGCTTCAAGGAGGCCGCCGCCGCGCTCGAGGAACGCGCCGGGCAGCAGGGCGCCCGGGTGCCGCGTCACGAGCCGCCGGACGCGACGCCCGCCGCCGGGCCGGTCGTGAAGCCGGTCGAGCTGTGGGACCTGGTCAGCGCGTTCGCCCGGCTCGTCCGCGAGACGCAGGCCGCCGGCGGCACCGTCGCGGTGGACGACACGCCGCAGCACGTCTACGAGGCGCAGGTCCGCGCCCGCGTCGCGGCGGCCGGCCGGGTGCGCTTCCGCGACGTGTTCCCGCCGCCGCACCACAAGGCCCGGCTGATCGGCATCTTCCTCGCCGTGCTCGAACTGATCCGCCACCACGGCGTCGCCCTCGACCAGCCCGACCCCGCCGGCGACATCTGGCTCGTGGCGCTCGCGGGCGGCGTCGAAATCTCCTCGCAACCTCCCGCCGGCGATGGTAGCGTACCGGTAGTGGCTCCGCCGGAGGACGACCGATGAGCGAGTTCAGCCGGATCGACGCCCACGGGGACGAGCGCGGGCTGTGCAAGGGGTGTCGGTTCTGGGACGCCGAGCACGACGGCGCCCGCCAGGAGGACGCGGCCGTCGGCCTGTGCCTGCACGCCGAGCTGACGCACTTCTCCCTCCAGGTGAGCGGCCACAGCGGCTGCAACCGCTACGCCCCCGTCCTTGTGGCGGCCGCGGCGGCCGAATGACCAATTCCCAATGACCCACCAATGACCAAGGAAGAAGCTGCTGTTCTTCCTTGGTCATTGGTGGGTCATTGGGAATTGGTCATTCCCGGGTATACCTACACGCATGGACCCGGCCTTTCACGCCGTCCGCTGCGAGTCCCTGATCCGCTACCTCCGCCGGCACGTCGCCGGCGAGGTGCGGTTCGACGACACGTCGCGCCGGCTCTACTCCACCGACGCCAGCCACTACCAGGTTCAGCCGCTCGGCGTCGTCGTGCCGCGGACGGCGGACGACCTCGCGGTCACGGTGCAGATCGCGGCCGAGCTCGGGGTGCCGATCACCGCCCGCGGCGCCGGCACGAGCCTGTCGGGCCAGGCCATCGGCCCCGGCGTCGTGCTCGACTGCTCGAAGTACCTGAACCGCGTCGGCGAGGTGGACGCGACCGGCCGGCGGGTGACGGTGCAGCCGGGCGTGGTGCTCGACCAGCTGAACCGCGAGGTGGCGCCGTTCGGGCTGATGTTCGGGCCGGACGTGGCGACCGCCAGCCGGGCGACCCTCGGCGGCATGATCGGCAACAACTCGGCCGGCTCCCGGTCGATCGTCAACGGCCGCACCGTGGATCACGTCCGGTCGCTCTCCGCGGTGTTGTCCGACGGAACGGTCGGCACGTTCGGCCCGCTGTCCGCCCGCGAGTACGAGCGGAAGCTGGAGCTCCGCACCCGCGAGGGCGACGCCTACCGCGCGACCGACGCCGTGGTGCGCGGGCACGCCGCCGAGATCGTCGCGCGCACCCCGCGCATCCAGCGGAAGGTGAGCGGGTACAACCTGCTCTCGCAGTGCGGAGTGCGGAGTGCGGAGTGCGGAGTACCCGAACCGTTCGTCACTCCGCACTCCGCACTCCGCACTCCGCACTCTCTCGTGCCGCTCCTCGTCGGCTCCGAGGGCACCCTCGCCGTCACCGCCGGGGCCGAGCTGAACCTGATCCCGCGGCCGAGGCACCGCGGGCTCCTCGTGCCGCAGTTCGCCACCCTCGCCGCGGCGCTCGACGCCCTCGCCGCGTGCCTCGAACTCGGCCCGTCCGCCGTCGAGCTGATGGACCGCATGCTCATCGAACTCGCCGCCCGGCAGCGCGGCCTGAAGGACACGATGGCGGCGGTCCGCGGCCGACCGGAAGCGCTGTTCATGGTCGAGTTCAGCGGCGACGACGCGGCCGACGTGTCGTACCGCGTCCACGAACTCGCCCGCCGGCTGAAGGGCGTCCCCGGCCTGACCGCGGCCGTGCCGGCGCTCGACCCGGCGACCCGCGACCCGCTGTGGAACCTCCGCTCCGCCGCGCTGCCGCTGCTGTTCGGCACCGTCGGCGACCGCAAGCCGGTGACGTTCGTGGAGGACTGCGCCGTCGCCCCGGAGCGGCTGCCGGAGTTCACGGCCCGGTTCCGCGACATCCTCCACCGTCACGGCACCGACGGCTGCTTCTACGGCCACGCCTCGGTCGGCTGCCTTCACATCCGCCCAGTGCTGAACCTCCACGACCCGGCCGACGTGCGGACGATGCGGGCGATCATGGCCGATGTGGTGGCGCTGACGCTGGAATTCGGCGGCAGCCTGAGCGGCGAGCACGGCGACGGCATGGTGCGGAGCGAGTGGAACCGCACGATGTTCGGGCCGGTGGTGTACGAGGCGTTCCGGCGGGTGAAGCGCGGGTTCGACCCCGGCAACGTGCTGAACCCCGGCAAGGTGGTGGACGGCCCGGCGATGGACGAGAACTTCCGCCACCCGCCCGGCCGGCCGCTGCCCGAGGTGCCGACGGTGTTCGACTACGAGGCGCAGGGCGGGTTCTTCCGCAGCGTGGAACTGTGCAACGGCGTGGGGGTG
>DASPHQ010000863.1:0-5334 GCA_035629595.1 Urbifossiella sp.
TGCGTTGACAGTTGAGCGACCCGCCGGGGCGTGCGAAATCCGCTGGGAAGTCCGCTCGTCGCCACCGCCAGCGCGGGTAAGAGTTGCAAGCCGTGTACTTCCTTCACCCCGAAGGGGACCGCATGGACGCCGCCGACCCGACCACGCTGATCCGCCTGCTCCTCGACCCGTGCCTCACGCTGGACGAGGCCCGCCGCGAGGCGGCCGCGACCCCGCGCCGGGCCGAGCACACCGACCCGCACCCGCGCCGCGACTGGCGCGACCGGCCCGAGGCACAGGCCTAACCGCGGCGCCGCGGCCACACCAGCAGCATCACCCCGAGCACCACCAGCGCCGCGGCGGCACCCGTCCGCGCGACCAGCTCCTCGCCGAGCACGGCCCAGCCGAGGAGCACCGCCACCACCGGGTTCACGAACGCGTAGGTGCCGACCGCGGCCGGCGACGTGACCGCGAGCAGCCAGTTGTACGCCGGCAGCGCCACCAGCGCGACCGCGATCAGGTAGCCCAGCGCCGCCACCGACACGGCCGTGACGGCGTTCGGATCGAAACGGGCACCTTCCCCCAGAGCCAGCCCGAGCGGCACCATCATCACGCCGGCGGCGACCATTTCCATCCCGGCGGTCCGCACCGGCGACGCCGGCAACTCGGCGTACCGGTTCACCAGCGACCCGACCGCCCACGCCGCCGACGCGCCGACGAGTACCGCCGCGCCGACCGCGGGAATGCCCCCGGGTGCCGACAGGATCGCCACGCCCCCGAGCCCGAGGCCGATCCCGGCCGCCTCGCGCACCCGCGGCCGGCCGCGGCCGCCGTAGCCCCAGTCGAGCACCAGCAGCCACGCCGGCAGCGTGGCCACGACCAGCGCCGCGGCCCCGGTCGGCACCGTCAACTGCGCCCACGACACGCCGCCGTTCCCGCATACGAACAGCAGTACCGCGGCAAGAACCGCGGCGCGCCACTGTCGCGCCGTCGGCCGCGGTTCGCCGGCCCACACCCCGGCCGCGTAGAGCATTGCCCCGGCGACGAGGAAGCGGGTGCCGGCCATGAGGAACGGCGGCACGGAGTCGATCGCCAGCCGGATGGCGAGGTACGTCGAGCCCCACAGGAAGTAGATGGCGGCGAACGCGAGCAGCAGCTTGAGGCGGGCCGGCGGCGGATCGGTCCCCATCACACTCCCTGGCGGCGGTCCGACCGAAGGGGGAATCTTCGCGTAATCGCCCCCGGTCGGCCACCCGAGTCACGGCCGTCGCGGTGCGAGTGCGCGGGTATTTGCCGGCGGTCGGGCGGCCGAAATACTATGAGTACACTTCCGACCCGCCCGCCCGCCCGGGCTCCCACGACACTGCCGCGACGCGCCGAGGGGTTATGCTGGACCTGACGTTCATCGAGACCAACGCCGACCTCGTGAAGGCCAACGCCAAGGCCCGCGGGTACGACGTGGACATCGACCACCTCCTCGCCCAGAACGCCCGCCGCCGGCGCCTCCAGCAAGAGGTGGACGACCTCCGCCGCCAGGCGAACCAGATCGCCAAGGGGTTCAAGACCGACGCGTCGGAGGCGAAGCGCGAGGAGGCGCGGGCGCTCAACGCCCAGGAGGCCGAGCGCCGCAAGGAGCTCGCGGCCGTCGAGGCGGAGGTGAACGAGTTGGTGGCCTTCGTCCCGAACATGCTCGACCCGCGCGTCCCGCACGGCGACGAGACCGGCTTCGAGGTGCTCCGCGTCGTCGGCACGGCACCGACGTTCTCCTTCGCGCCGCGCTCCCACGAGGCGATCGGCACCGCCCTCGACGTGCTCGACATCCCCCGCGCCGCGCGGGCGGCCAAGACGCGGTTCTACGCCCTGAAGAACGAGGCGGTGCTGATGCGGATGGCGCTGGTCCGCATGTTCTACGACCACTGCCGGCCGCAGGGGTTCGAGCTCGTCGCCCCGCCGGTGCTCGCCAAGGACCGGTCGCTGTTCACGTCCGGCTACCTGCCGTTCTCGCAGAAGGACAACTTCCGCATCGCCGGCGAGGACCTGTCGCTGGTCGGCACCAGCGAGCAGGTCATCCTCGGCATGTACATGGACGAGGTGCTGACGAAGTTGCCGGTGCTGATGCTCGGCGACTCGCTCTGCTTCCGCACCGAGGCCGGGGCCGCCGGCCGCGACACCACCGGCATCCTGCGGGCGCACCAGTTCTACAAGCTCGAGCAGATGGTGCTGTGCCACCCGGACGAGTCGGAGAAGTGGCACCTCCGCTGCCTGGAGAACGAGGAGTGGCTGATGCGCGAGCTGGGCGTCCACTACCGCGTCATCGTCTGCTCGTCCGCCGACCTCGCGGCCCCGGGGCGGATGAAGTACGACACCGAGGCGTGGCTGCCGACGCAGAACACGTTCCGCGAGATGACCTCGAACACCAACCTGGGCGACTACCAGGCCCGCCGCGGCGGCATCAAGTTCAAGGTGGACGGCAGCAAGGGCTTCGTCCACACCATCTCGGCCACCGGCTTCGTGGACCGGCTGCTGGCGGTCATCCTGGAGTGCTTCCAGCAGGAGGACGGGTCGGTGAAGCTGCCGCCGGCGCTGGTGCCGTACATGAACGGCGTGGACGTGCTCCGCCCGAAGGCGTCGGCGTGACGCGGCCGGGTCTGACGAATCCGGCGGCGTCAAGGAAAACGGCCATTCGGGCGGAGATTATTGTTTCCGGCGACCCCCCCCACCGGGTCGCGGAAACAAGTGCATCTGCCAGAAGAATCGCCGTCGGAGCGACGCCGCCGGACCGCTCGCGCCGCGGATCGTTGCCCGGTAAGGAGTTGTGATGCCCCGCCCGCGGTCACGGGGCCGGCGGCGCGGCGTCGTGCAGATCGCGGAAGAAGCGGATGCGGTGCCATCCCGGGGCGCCCGGGACGTCGATGGTGACCTCGTGCGTCGCGTTCTCCGCCCGCCGGGCCAGATCCGGCGAGTGCCGCGCCACCTCCGCCACGAACCGCGGCTTCACGTCCTTCCCCCACTTCTCCTTCGCTTCCGCGAGGATGCGATCGAGGAGCACCCTCTGCGCGGGAGACAGCGGGCGGTACACCCAGATCTCGACCGGACCGGACGGCCCGCCGGCCGCGGCGGGGAGGGCCAGCGGCGACCCCTCCGGGAAGCCGAGGCCGCCGAGCAGCGCGTCGTCGGTCGTGGCCAGCACCGGCCGGCCCTTGTCCGGCACCAAGTCGCGGTCGCGCAACTTCTGGATCACCTCCGCGTTCACATCGTGGACCGCGTTCAGGATCGCCACCACGCGGTCCGTCTTCTCCGTCATCTTGTCGCGGGCGCGGGCGCGGACCTCGGCGGCCGCCGCGCGGTCGGCCTCGGGGAGCGAGCCGAGCACGACCGGCCGGGCGACGCGGCGGATCACCGGCGCGAACGGCCCGCGGCGGAGCGTGCCGATCCCCTCCAGCGTGGACGCGTAGTTCGCCTCCACGCCGACCGGCCCGCCGGCGTAGGTGTCGCCGTCGAAGGTGATCCGGCGGGCGGCGCAGAACCCCGCGTGGCCGTCGAGTGCCACGCAGACCGGGCGGCGCGTCACCCCGAGGTCGGTGTCGACGGTGCCGTCCGCCCGGATGTCGAACGCGGCCTCGGTCGGGCTCTTGTGGAAGGCGACCGTGAAGCCGCCCGACAACCGGCTGGTGCCGACGATCGTCGCGCCCTTCTGGGTGGTGGCGACCGGGGAAACGTCGTCGAACGTGCGGCTGGTGAGGTTCTCGACGAACGCCCGCGACACCCGCACCACGACCTTCGGACGGGTCGGGTCGGGCGCCTGGGCGGCGGCCGGCCCCGCGGCCGCGACGGCGACGAGCAGGGTCATCAGGCGGGTGGGTGTCATCGGGGTGTCTCGGGGGTGTGGGGCCGGTTTCCAACCAACCCCCAAGAGGATACCGCATCACCGACGTTAAGCCCACCCGGTCCAACGGGTACTCGTTCAGCCACGAACGACGCCGGCGGCGTCGGCATCACGGTCGTGGTCACGGCGGCCGTGCGGTCCGCATAACCGGCCCGCCGGCGACCGCGACGACCCCCGCCGGGCCGACGTCCGGGTTGCCGGGTTGAGCCGTTCGGCCCGCTGCCGGTATAATCCCTTACACGCCTGCGTCACGGTCCCGAGGCCTCGTTGAGCCCCCGCCCGCACCTGCTCCTGATCGGTCCCGAACCGGCCCACCTCGACGGCACCCTCGACGGGGCCGACGTCGAGACGATGCGCGACGACCCCGCCGCCGTCGCCGCCCGCATCCGCGCCGGCGGCGTCGACGCCGTGCTGACGTCGCCCGAGACCACCGCCGGCCTGCTGGAGCGCGTCCGCCGCGACGAACTCGTCCTCACGCACGTGGACAAGGGGCTGGCGGTCCTGGACGGCGACGGCCGGGTGGTGTGGGCGAACCCGGCGTTCACCGCGTCGGCCGTCTGCCCGGCCGACCCGGTCGGGCTGCCGCTGTTCGAGGCGCTCGGCGGCGCCCGGGTGCTCGGCCCCGGCGCGGCCGACCCGCCCGACCCGGCCGACGACGACCCGCTCGCCCCCGCCCGCGCCGGCCGCCCCCTCTCCTTCCGCCTCCACTGCCCGGCCGCCGCCGTCCCGACCTACTTCGAGGCCGACGTCCGCCCCATCCCCGACACCGACCCGCCGCGGCTCGTGGCCGTCATCCGCAACGTCACCGAGGAGGTGGTGCAGCGGCAGAAGCTCGACGCCCTCCACGCCGCCGGCCGCGACCTCGCCGCGCTCGAGCCCGACCAGCTCGCCGAGATGAACACGCCGTCGCGGGCCGCGCTGCTGAAGCAGAACCTCCGCCGCCACATCCACGACCTCCTCCGCTACGACACGATCGAGGTGCGGGTGCTCGACCGCCGCACCGGCGAGCTGCGGCCGCTGATCGAGGACGGCATGACGGCCGAGGCGGCGGGGCGGAAGCTGTTCGCCCGGCCGACCGGGAACGGGGTGACCGGGCACGTGGCGTTCACCGGGGTGAGCTACCTGTGCCACGACGCCGCGACCGACCCGCTGTACATCCGCGGGGCGGAGGGCGCCCGCAGCTCGATGACGGTGCCGCTGAAGGTGCAGACCGGCGAGGTGGTCGGCACGCTCAACGTGGAGAGCCCGCGGCCGAACGCCTTCGGCCCCGACGACCTGCAGTTCACCGAGCTGTTCAGCCGCGAGGTCGCCGCCGCGCTGAACACCCTGGACCTGCTGACGGCGCAGGAGGAGTGCACGGCGAACCAGTCGATCGCGGCGGTGAACAAGGAGATCGCGCTGCCGATCGACGAGGTGCTGGCCAGCGCCAGCCTCCTGATCGGCAAGGCGTTCGCCGACCCCGAGACGGC
>DASPHQ010000864.1:0-15888 GCA_035629595.1 Urbifossiella sp.
GGGGGAGGAACGCGAGGGGGCCGACAGGCCAACCTCGGCGGGGAGGGCCCCGTAAATTTTGACTACCGGGGCAAGGACGCCCCCCCGGCGATGAGCCGGCTGATCTACGACCCCGAGACCGACCCCGAGCCGTGGCTTCTCACGGCCGGGGCGGCGACGAACGACCCCGTCCCGCTCCCGGGCGCGCGCCGGCGGCTCCCGCCGAACCTCCTGTACGCCAGCGCCCAGGTGCCGGCGCAGCCGCTGCCGGCGCAGCCGCTGCCGGCGCAGCCGCTGCCGGGGCAGCCGCTGCCGGGGCAGCCCGGCGTGCCGCCGATGATGCAGCCGCCGGTCGCGCTCCCGGGCGGCCTGCCCGCCGGCGGCATCGGCACCAGCGCCGCCCCGCGCGGCCCCGTCCAGACCACCGTGATCAACGACTGGGGGCTGCTCGTCGTCCGCACCGCGGACGAGCGCGACATGCAGCTGATCCTCGAGATGATCCGGACCATCCAGGGGAACATCCGCGACCGGGCCGAGCCGGTGCTGCGGATGGTGACGCTCAAGCACGCCGACGCCAACATCCTCGCCGGCACCCTGAACACCGTGTTCGCCAAGGTGCAGGTCGGCATCGGCGGCAACGTCGTGCCGCAGGCGGCGCGGCAGGTCACGCCGGGGAACGCGCTGAGCGCCCTCGCCGGCGCCCCGAGCGCGACGCAGAACGTCTACGTCATCGCCATGCCGCGGACGAACGGCCTCCTCATCGCCGGGCCGAAGGGGCGGTTCGCCGACATCCTCGCCGAGGTGGACCGGCTCGACGTGCCCAACGGCCTCGACGTGCGGCCGAAGGTCATCCCGCTGAAGAACGCCAGCGCCCAGATCATCGCCCGGCAGATCCAGCAGCTGTACAGTCAGCGGTTCCCCAACGAAGGCCCGCCGAGCAGCCAGGTCCGCATCTCCTACGACCTGGCCAGCAACAGCGTCATCGTCCAGGCCGCCCCGAGCGACCTGGCCGACATCGAGGCGCTGCTCCGCCAGATCGACGAGTCCACGTCGGTGGCGACCAACCAGGTGAAGGTGTACCGCCTCAGCAACGGCCTGGCCGACGAGGTGGCCGGCATCCTCATCCAGGCCATCACCGCCAACACGGTGAACCCGCAGGCGCAGGGCACGGACCTGTGGTACCGCCAGTCGGTGCAGGGGGCCGGCGTCGGCGGCCTCGGCGGCCTCACCGCGCTGGCCCAGGGCGGGCAGGGCGGGCTCCAGGGGCTCCAGGGCGGCCAGCAGCAGCAGGGGGCGTTCCAGCAGCTCCAGGGGCTCACCCAGCCGGGCGGCGGGTTCGGCACCGGCCAGACCGCGCCGGGCCTCAACGCCACCGCCCCGCAGCCCGGCGGCAGCGCTGGCGGCGGCCTGTCCACCCGCAGCAACACCCTCCAGCTCATCGGCCCCAACGGCCGCCTCGTCGTCGGGCCGGACGGCCGGCCGGTCCAGAGCGGCCTCCTCGCCGACGTCCACATCATCCCGGCGTCGCGCATCAACGGCATCGTCGTCACCGCCCCGGAGCAGACGATCAAGCTCATCGACGAGCTGATCAAGACGCTCGACACGGTCGCCGCGGCGTCGTCGAACATCAAGGTGTACACGCTGACGAAGGCCGACGCCGTCCTCACCGGCCTCACCCTGCAGCAGCTGTTCAGCGGCACGAACCGCACCGCGCTGACGCCCGGCGGCGCCGCCGGCGGGCAGGCCCAGCAGGGGGCGGCCGCCCAGGGCGGGGCGACGCCGGCCCGGCCGCTGCTGACGCTCGGGCCGGACCCGGGGCCGGGGGCGAGCCTGATCGACCTCCGCATCTCGGTGGACGACCGGACGAACAGCCTGATCGTGGCCGGGAGCCAGAACGACCTGGACACGATCGGCGCGATCATCGCCCGGCTGGAGGCGACGGACGCCCCGCAGCGGATGTTCGACGTGTACAAGCTCCGCAGCGCCGCCGCCGCGGACGTGGCCGCGAACCTCCAGACGTTCATGCAGAACGCGTACACCCAGGGCATCGGCCAGCCGGGGTTCGGCACCTCCTACCAGCAGCTGCTGCGGAACGTGGTGATCGTGGCCGAGCCGGTGAGCAACACGATCATGGTCTCGGCGAGCCCGCAGTACTTCAGCGAGCTGAAGCGGATCATCGAGCGGATCGACGCGCTGCCGCCGCAGGTCACCATCCAGGTGACGATCGCCGAGGTGCAGCTGAACAACACGGAGGAGTTCGGGGCGGAGATCGGGCTGCAGAGCCCGGTGATCTTCGGCCGGAGCACGGTGGGGAACACGCCGGGCACGCCGGGGTTCAACTTCAACACGACCAACCCGCTGCCGAACGCGAACCTGTTCAACCAGGGGCAGGTGGGCTTCCAGGGGCTCGGCAACCTGGGCGTCGGGCGGGTCGGCTCGGGCGGCATCGGCGGGTTCGTGTTCAGCGCCCAGAGCCAGTCGTTCAACCTGCTGCTGCGGGCGCTGCAGACGCAGGGCCGGGCCACCATCCTCAGCCGCCCGCAGGTGCAGGTGACGGACAACCAGACCGGGTACGTGCAGGTCGGCCAGGACTTCCCGATCCCGGGGCCGATCTCCCAGGGCAACGTCTCGACCCTCCAGGAGATCCAGTACCGGGCGACCGGCGTGACGCTGCGGGTGACGCCGCGGGTGAACCCGGACGGGAAGGTGCTGATGCGGGTCGAGCCGCAGATCGCCAGCCCGGCGGCGGCGCCTATCACGGTCGGGGCCGCGGGCACGGCCTTCCCGTTCAACATCCAGACGGTGCAGACGACGGTGCTGGCCGGCGACGGGGAGACGATCGTGCTCGGCGGGCTGATCACGGAGAACGACAGCCGGACCCAGACCGGGGTGCCGTTCCTGTCGAACATCCCGTACGCCGGGGCGCTGTTCCGCTACCGGACGCACACGATGCAGCGGCGCGAGATCCTGATCATCATGACGCCGACGATCATGCGCAACGAGGTCGACCAGGCCCGGATCCTCGCCGAGGAGGTGCGGAACTCGTCGTTGTGCGTGCCGGCCCTGGGGCGCGTCCACGGGCACGGCATGGAGGTGATCGGGCCGGCGATGCAGGGGGCGGTGCCGCAGGCGATCCCCGGGTTCCCGAACCCGAACGGGCCGATCCCCGGCGGGTTCCAGTTCGGCCCGACGCCGCCGTACGTGCCGCCGGACAACTGGGTGCCGCCGGTCGGCAGCGGCCCGATCATCGTGCCGCCGGCCGGGCAGCCGCTGCACAACCCGACGCCGTTCCCCGCGGGGGTGGGCGCGGCCCCGGCGGTGAACGTGCCGGCGGGCGTGTCGCTGCCGACGTTCGTGCCGGCCGGGCCGTACACCCCGGCGGGCACGGTGACCCCCGCCAGCGGCGCCACGACGGCGACCGACCGGGGGGCGTCGTTCACGATGGCGGCGCCGCCGGCGCCGGCCGCACCGGCCCCCGCGGCGCCGCCGCCGCCGGTCCCCGTGCCGGGCCGCGGGTTCGCCATGCCGCAGACGGCGGCGCCCGCTCCGACCACCCCACAGGCCAGGGAGGGCCGCTCGTGGAACGTATTCGGTCGCTGACGCTCGCGGCCCTGCTGGCCGCGCTGGCCCCCGGCTGCATCCACGTCCACACGGACGCGGCGGGGAAGGTGAAGTCCGTCGGGGTGGGGGCGGAACCCGACACCGGCGTGAAGCAGGCGTCGGCGACGGTGCCGGCGTCGGCCGCGACGGCGGCGGCGGGCAGCGTGGCGAAGTACGCCCCGAAGCTGCCGTCGTTCGGCGGCTCGCAGGCGGTGAGCCTGCTCGCCACCTGGCAGAACCGGATCGTCCGGCTGCCGGACCCGACGGTGGAGGGGAAATTCAAGCCCGGCCTGGTGGGGCAGCTGTTCCTGTTCGGGTCCGGCCCGAAGATGCCGTTCGCCCCGGCCGAGGGGCGGGTGACGGTGGAGCTGTTCGACGCCTCGCCGCGGCCGGACGGCGGCGAGCCGGTGCGGCTGGGGAGCTGGACGTTCGAGAAGGACGTGCTGAACCGGCTGGTGACGTCGGACGAGCGGTTCGGGAAGTGTTACGCGCTGTTCCTGCCGTGGCCGACGTACACGCCGGCGGTGACGCGGGTGCGGCTGATGGCGAAGTACGAGCCGGAGCAGGGCTTCGCGCTGCACGCCGACCCGGTGACGATGACGATCGACACGACGACCGGCCCGGAGGGTCCGGTGATCCACCGGACGAACACGACGGGACCGCTGCCGCCGCCGCCGACGCAGCCGCCGTCGGGGTTGCCGGCGCAGCCGTCGGCGCCGCCGGTTGCGACGACGGCGCCGGTCGGTGCGCCGGCGGGGCTGCCGCCGCTGACGATCACCATGCCGGGGCGGTAGACCCTGTTCGGTTCCTCGTCGCGTGTCCGGGCTGAAAGCCCACCCGCCGCGGCGGGTGGGCTTCGCCCATCTCATCCGCTACGAGACTCAGCTTCTGGAGCTTGTGCGTCGGCCGCGGCGAACTCGGCCAGGATACCGGCCACGCCCGCCACCAGCGCGGCCCTCTCCGGCTCCCGCAGTTGCTCCGCGGTGGCACTGGCGCGATCCACCGGCCCGTAGGCGTTGCGACGCGCCTTGAGCAGCTTGACGCGCAGGTCCAGGACACGGGCGGCCAGTCGCCGGACGGCTTCGGCCTTGGCGGCCGTCTCGGCCGGGACCGCCGCCCGGAACGCGGCCACCGCGGTCCGGAGGGTCTCCTCCGCGTCCGCCACCTTGGACGTGTGCGACAGACCAGTGAACTGCCCGACCCACTGCGCCACCTGTAGCCCTCCGTAGATCCGCCTCAGCTGCCCGGCCCGCCGTGACAGCTCGGTGTCACAGGAGCGCGGAGGCGGGCCGGGTCAGCTGACGCGACGGGTTCGGCCGGGCCTGGCGCCCCGGCCGGCCCGCAGGTGAACTCCCGCAACTCCAGCACCCCAGGCTCGGGGCAGCCGGCCACGACGAACGATACCCGCTCGCCCGTGGCATCGTACTCACACCGCGGTGCGGTGCCTGCCCGCAACTGCTCCTGGAGTCGGAGGTGCCCCGCCCCGCGGTACGGGTCGTACCGGTAGCGGCCCGAGCCGGTTGGGCCGTCGGGTTGGTCGAACCGACCGACCGGCAGGCCGTTGAGAAAGAAGTCGGGGCCTCGCGCCTCCATCTCCCCTCCGGTGCCGAACTGTGATTAGGCTTACCGGCGAGTACGCCCGGCGCGGACGATCGGGTCGGCTGACATCGGTCCACAGGCCGATCGTAATGCCTCCGCGGGGGGGGTGTCAAACACGGACTACCCGCGCCCGGATGCGCGCCACCGCCCACGCCGCCGCCTCGCGGATCGGGTCGGCCTCCGTCGCCGCGGCGCGCTCCAGCGCCGGCAGCGAACGTCCTCTGTCGGCCGAGCCCCGCGGCGGGGGCTGGAGAGCCGTAGTACGTCGAAAAGCCGCTCGGCGACCCGGCCCGTTAGCGCGGACGCGGCTTCCGCGTGTCATCGATCTCCTGCAAGTGGTGCCGCGCGTGTTCCACTTCCAGGCGGATCATCTCCTCGACGGTCATCACATAGGGTTCGGTGTCGGGAGCGCCGAGGAGCTTGATCTCGCGTCGCAGTGTGTCGGGGGCCGCGCCGAGGAGCGCGGCGACGTAGCGGCACACCGGTGACAACACCGCGACGGCCGGGGCCACCGTCCCGCGGCCGTACCCCATCCGCTCGACCCACGCCCGGTCCGGGTTCAGCCACGAGCAGTCGTAGGTGCAACCGCCGGTGCCAACCGCCGCGATCGCGACGGTGGCCGCCACCAGGTTGGACTCGACCAGGTGGTGCACGACTTCTCGGATCGACCAGCCGTCGGGTCCGCCCCGGCAGTCGAGATCGTCCTCCGTCAAGCCCTCGAGCGCGGTCTCGACGGCGCGCGGGATTTCCAGCCAATCACCGAGGGGCTGGTCCGACGCCCGCGGGTCGCTCATCGGACGGCCTCCCGAGTCGCATCGTTTCGACGCCCGCAACGCCGACCATCGAGCTCAGCTGCCGGCGGGGCTGAGGGCGCGATGACTCCGGGAAAGCCGACGCGCCGCGCCGGTCTGGTGCCGCGCCGGGTTCGGCGAGACCGCGGGACTGAAGGCCTCACCGAACTCACGCCAACAGGCTCGCCACCAACCGGCGAGAGACAACCCGCCGCGGCGGATCACGCGGCGGTGGAACCACCAGACGACCACCACCGTGCCCAGGTACAGGAACCGCTGCATGCCCTGCGTGGCCGTGCGGTCCAGCACGCGACGGCCGGAGCGGAGCTTGCGGAGTTGCTCGGCCTGGAACCGGACGTGCCGCTCCTCGTCGAACAGGATTTGGTCGCACAACCGCCGCAGCACGACCGACCCCGTCGCCTCGCGGAGGACCGCGTAATACACCTTGGCGATGATCTCGGCCGTGATCAGCACGGCGATCGACACCTCGAGCCCGCCGACCGCGTGCCGCATCCGCCGGAACACCCGGTCGGTGAACGTGGTCCGCACCAGCCCGATGCCGTTGGCGGTCAGGAACCGGCCCAGGTCGCGGGCG
Organism: Urbifossiella sp.; assembly: GCA_035629595.1. Taxonomy (GTDB): domain Bacteria; phylum Planctomycetota; class Planctomycetia; order Gemmatales; family Gemmataceae; genus Urbifossiella. The sequence continues at coordinate 6,565 of DASPHQ010000864.1, forward strand.
TGCCGCTGCTCCTCCGCGATGAACAGCCGAACCGCCGTCACGTACTCCGGATCACCGACCCGCTCGGCGTACGCGCGGGCGTGGTTGAAGAGGTGCTTGCCTTCGGAACTCTCGCCGGCCTGGAACTCCTTGAGCGACTGGGCGACGGCCGCGACTTCCTCGGGCGTCAGGTCCGGCCCGGTGTGCCACGGGATCTCCAGCAACGACACGGCGTTGTGTTCGAAGTACCGACGCCACTCGAGCGAAGTCGCCATACGCGCCTCGGCCGCCGAACAACCAATTCAGCAGCCGCGGCCTGTGCTGCTGTGAGTCAGGAATTGCTACCGAGGCCGCGGTCTGCTGCCGCGTGGGGTTCGGCCTGTTGCTCCGCTTCAGTGCGGACCACGTAGGTGAAGTAGGGCGGCTCTCGCTTGTAGCCATCCCGCCAGACCCACACATTTCGCAACAAGCCGACAAGCCCGAACTCGACCGAGACGGCCCCGCTGGCTACGCGGCCAAGCCACTCCCTCTCCCCATCTGCCGGACAGCCAGCACGGCGATCACACCAAGCTGCGGTGTGCGCGCGGATCGCGTTCTCGCAGTCGGGGACAAGGTGCTGCGTCAAGAAGGACGAGTCTTGTCTCTCGGTGATGCAAGTGAAGAGCGGCACCCGTCGCTGCCCTCCGGTGGCCGAACAGTGTTTCGGCGGACCGGCGAGTACGCCTGACGCGGACGATCGGGTCGGCTGACGATCGGGCCACCGGCCGATCGTAATGCCTCCGCGGGGGGCGTGTCAAACACGGACTACCCGCGCCCGGATGCGCCCGACCGCCCACGCCGCCGCCTCGCGGATCGGGTCGGCCTCCGTCGCCGCGGCGCGCTCCAGCGCCGGCAGCGCCCGCTCGTCGCCGACGTTCCCCAGCACCAGCGCCGCGTTCCGCAGCAGCCCCGGCCGGCGGTTCCGCCACAGCGACGTGCGCTTGAACCGCGCCCGGAATGCCGCCTCGTCCAGCCCCAGCAGTTCGATCGGGTCGAGCCGCGCCAGCTCCGGGTCGTGCGGGAACGCGGCGGGGCCGGCGGACTTGCGGTTCCACGGGCACACGTCCTGGCACACGTCGCACCCGTACAGCCAGTTCCCCAGCGGCTCGCGCAGCTCGACCGGAACCGACCCCCGCAGCTCGATCGTCAGGTAGCTGATGCACTTCGTGGCGTCGAGGACGTGCGGCGCCGCGAACGCGCCGGTCGGGCACGCCGTCAGGCACGCGGTGCAGGTGCCGCAGTGCGAACCCGTGAACGGCGCGTCGGCCGGCAGGTCGAGCGTGGTCAGCAGCGCGCCGAGGAAGAAGAAGCTGCCGCGCTGCGGGTGGATGAGCATCGTGTTCTTGCCGACCCAGCCGAGGCCGGCCCGGCGGGCGAAGTCGCGCTCCAGCAGCGGCGCCGTGTCCGCCACGGCCTCGGCGGCGCTGCCGGGAACCTCGGCCGTCAGCCACGCCGCGAGGGCGTTCAGCCGGTCCCACAGGTGGCGGTGGTAGTCGGGGCCGGCGGCGTAGCGGGCGACGCGCGCGGCAAGCCCGGGGACGGCCGTCCCCGGGCTTTCGGGGCCGTATTCCATTCCCAGCATCAGCACGGAGCGGACGCCGTCGAGGACGCTCGCGGGGTGGCGGCGCTCGTCGCGGTGCTTGTGGAGGTAGCCCATCTCGCCGGCGAAGCCGCGGTCGAGCCACGCGGCGAAGTGCGGGAACCCGTCGGCCGCGGTCGCCGGCGCGACGCCGGACAGGGCGAAGCCCAGGTCGGCGGCGCGGGACTTGAGTTGGGTAACGAGTGCGTTCACCCCGTTAGTTTAACAGGGGGCAGCACCCACCCGTTGCCACGGGTGGGCTTTCGGTCCACTTCTTCCTTGCTCCTTGCCCCTGTCTCCTACTGCAAAGTCACCTTTGCCCCGTAGTTCTTCTGCTCCGCCGAGATGAAGTACGTCGAGCACGCGGCGTCGATGAGGTCCGGGCTGAAGTTGATCCGCTCCATGTTGTACTTGGCGATGCTCTGCATCTGGTCCAGGATGTCGCGCGGCTGGCACATCCGGTACGGCCGCTTCGTCGGCTTGTACCACTTCTGGATGAGGTAGTCCACGCCGCGCTCGTCGTACTCCACCCGGCGGGCGGCGCACACCAGCTCCCAGATGCGGCGGAACTGCGCCTCCTCCGGGTCGCGGATCTCGATCTTGAACTTGATCCGCCGCAGGAACGCCTCGTCCGCCAGCTGGTTCGGGTCGAGGTTCGTGCTGAAGATCAGCACCTGGTCGAACGGCACCTCCACCTTCGTGCCGGTCACGGTGTTCAGGTAGTCGTACTTCTTCTCCAAAGGCACGATCCAGCGGTTCAACAGGTCCATCGCCCGGACCTGCTGGCGGCCGAAGTCGTCGATCATGAAGATGCCGCCGTTCGCCTTCATCTGCAGCGGCGCCTCGTAGAACTTGCCGGTCGGGTTGTACTTCAGGTCGAGCATCGACATCGTCAGCTCGCCGCCCACCACGATCGTCGGCCGCTTCACCCGCACGTACCGTTGGTCGTACCCCACCGCCTTCTTCATGAACGACGTCTGCGACACGTCCTCCGCGTCGCCCGCCTCGCCCAACGCGGTGTGCTGGATCGGGTCGAACACCTTGATGATCTGCCCGCTCACCTCGACCGCGTGCGGCACGTAGATCGCGTCGCCCATCAGCCGCGCGATCCGCTCGGCGATGCTCGTCTTGCCGTTGCCGGGGTAGCCGAAGAAGAAGATCGACTGCGCCGAGTTGATCGCCGGGCCGATCTCGTTGAGCACCTCGTCGGTGATGACCAGGTCCTCGAACGCCTTGCGGATGCTCCGCCGCGTCACCGCAATCTTCTTCACGGTCTGGGCCAGCACGCTCTCGACGTAGTCGGCGAACGGCACCGGGGCGGGGCCGACGTAGGTCGTCTTCTCCATCGCCTCGTGCACCCCGGCCGTCCCCTTCGGCGGCTTCAGCTCGTAGACGAAGCCGGCGTCGCCGCTCGACCCCCGCTGGCTGACGATGTCGATGAGCGACTGCTTGCGCATGCTCTGGAGGACGGGGTTGAGCACGGCGAACGGCACGCACATATCGCGGGCCAGTTCCGCGCCGGTGAGCTGGCCGCGGGTGAAGATGGTGCGGAGGGTGAGGTCGAACAGGAACGCCGAGTCGAGGCCGAGGTCTTCCCACCGGGTCGGGACGCGCGGCGTGTAGTGGGCGGCGGCGACCGGGGCGGCCTCCTCGTCAGTGGGGGGCGGGTCGCCGATGAGGGTGACGCCTTCCAGGTCGCCCATGCGCTGGGCGTCGGCGAGGAGCGCCTCGTAGTGGAGCTTGTGGAGGCGCAGGTGGGCGATGGCCTCGGCGTCGTTGCGGGCCTCGGCCTGGGTGAGGCCGTCGAGCACGGCCGGGGCGATGGCGTACTTCACCCCGTCGATGTACATGTGGTGCAGGTACTCCCCCGGGCGGACGTAGCAGTCCGGGGTGTGGTACGGCACCTGGAGCATCTGGTGGTAGAACTCCTCGGCGATGATGAACCGCATACCGGACGCTCCTCGGGGGGCGACCGAGTATAGAACACGGGATTCGCGCGGGGGCTGAATTGGTGTGCCGCCGCTCGCGGCGTTGCACCGCGGTGCAACGCCGCGAGCGGCTACTCGCGCCGCCGGCTCTTCGGCGGCCCAAGGATTTCGCCGAGCACCACGGCCATGGCGGCGCCCTGGCCGGAGCCGAGCAGCGCCGTCAGGTTCTTGGCGAAGTCCGTCTTCGCCACCGGCCGGGCGCGGTCGGCGATGCGCGTCACGCGCGTCGCCGCGTGGGCGCCGGTCGAGGCGGCGGGGCCGGTCACCACCGGCGCGACCGGCAGATCCTCGACGCGGCCCGGGGACAGCGTGCCGGGCGTCACCGGCGCCGCCAGCGGCGCCGTCGGCTGCTCGATCCGCCGCGACTTCACCGGGGCCGGGGCCGGCTCGGCGCGGGGGGCGGGGCGGGCCTTCTGGCGCTCCGGCGGCTTGGCCTTCGGCCGCTCCTGCGACCGGTCCTGGTTCCGGTCCTGCTCGCGCTCCTGGTAGCGCTCGCGCTTCTGTTCCTGCTCGCGGTCCGGGTCGCGGCCGCGGCCCGCGTCCTGCGGCCGCACGCCCGGCGGGGTCGCCGGCGCGGCGCGGGCCACCGGCTCGGCGCGCGGCGCGGCCCGCTCCGGCTGCTCGCCGGCGGCCTCGGCGGCGGCGCGGCGGCGGAGGCGGTCGATCTCGGCGAGGAACCGGTCCATGTCCTTGCCGGCGGCCGGCGGGTTGGCCGGGCGTGCGCCGTTCGGCCGCGCCGGCGCCGCGGCCGCCTCGTTCAGCTTGTTGAGGAACTGCGCGATCGCCCCGACCACGACGGAGATGACCACCACCGCCACGACCAGGAACAGGAAGGGACCCATATCGATGAAGGGGTGAAGGGGTGAAGGGGTGAAGGGGTGAAGGGGTGCGTCCGGGGGGAGGGTTCGTCACCCTTTCACCCCTTCACCCCTTCACCCCTTCATGCCTAGTTCCGGCCCGGGCCGCTGTCGTTGCCGCCGGTCATGTTGGCGATGTTGTTCCGCATCGTCGTGTCGGACATGACGTTCTTCATGTGGTAGAAGTCCATCACGCCCATGTGCCCGCTGCGGAACGCCTCCGAGATGGCCTGCGGCACTTGGGCCTCGGCCTCGACCACCTTGGCCCGGTTCTCCTCCACCAGCGCCCGCATCTCCTGCTCGCGGGCCACGGCCGCCGCCCGCCGCTTCTCGGCCTCGGCCTGCGCCACCCGCAGGTCCGACGCGGCCTGGTCGCCGGCCAGCTTCGCCCCGATGTTCTCGCCCGGCTCCAGGTTCGCAATGTCGATCGACACGATCTCGAACGCCGTCTGGGCGTCGAGCCCGGAGTTGAGCACCTCCTCGGAGATGAGCCCCGGGTTGGCGAGCACCTCCTTGTGGTCGTGCGCCGAGCCGATGGCCTTCACGATGCCCTGACCGACGCGGGCGATGATCGTCTCCTCGGTCGCCCCGCCGACCAGCCGGTCGAGCTTCGTCCGCACCGTCACCCGGGCCTTCGCCAGCAGCTGGATGCCGTTCTTGCACACGGCGTCGAGGAACTGCTTCCCCTTCGCCGGGTCCGGGCAGTCGATGACCTTCGGGTTGACCGACGTGCGCACGGCCTCGAGCACGTCGCGGCCGGCGAGGTCGATGGCGGCGGCGGTGCGCCACGGCAGGTCGAGCCCGGCCTTGTGCGCGGCGATGACGGCCGTGGCGGTCTTGGGCACGTTGCCCCGGGCGAGGAAGTGGCTTTCGAGGTCCTCGGTGGTGACCTTCACCCCGGCCTGGACCAGGGCGATCTTCTGGCGGACGATCATGCCGTAGTCGACGTTCCGCAGCTTCATCCCGATGAGGTTGAAGATGCTGATGTCGGCGCGGGTGAGCAGCGCCTGGATCCACAGGCGGATGAAGCTGAAGAAGACGAACAGGAAGACCAGGAACAGCAGCGCGGCGATCATGCCGACGACGATCATCACCCACTGCCCGCTGGTCGGGCCGGTGGAACTGCCGCCGTTCTTGGCGGCTTGCGCGAACAGGGCGAGGGCGGAGGCGGCGGACCAGGTCACGGGGTTCGTCCTTTCGGGGGCGAAGCCCACCCGCCGCGGCGGGTGGGCGTTCCGGTCTAGTCGAGGTTCAGGTTGAAGTCCGACCCGCGGGGCGGCGGCGGCGCGTCCGGGTTCACGTCGCTCAGGTCGGCCGGCGGGTCGATCTGCCGCACCACCACCCGGCCGGCCTTCGCCGCGACGCAGCGCACCCACACGCCGGCGTCGAGCATCATGCCCTCGGTCATCGCGTCCACCCGCTCGCCGTCGAACGCCACCGACCCGCTCGGCCGCATCGGCGTCAGCGTCCGGCCGACCCGGCCGAGGAGCTCGTCGAGGCGGGTCAGCTGCGGCACGTCCACGGCCCGGTCGCCGGGCTCGCCGTCGAGCGCCCGGCCGATCGACAGCCGCCGCCACGCCGCCACCGCGGCGAACCCCGCGGCCGGCAGCCCGACGGCCATGCCGACCATCGCCACCGTCGCCTCCAGCGCGGTGCCGTAGTAGAGGATCGTACCGACCGCGACGGCGAAGCACAACAACGCACCGACGACGAGGAGGCCGCCGGTCGGCAGCAGCACCTCGGCCCCGAGGAGCACGACCCCGACCAGGACCAGCAGCAGGGCGACGGTGAGGTAGTCCATCTTCGGGAGTGTGAGTGTGAGTGTGGGGCCGGTTTCCAACCGGCCGGCTCGGGTTTTAGCCCGGAGGGCGTCGGCGTGTAGCCCGGGGTGCAACCCCGGGCGGCCTGTGGCGGAGGTCGCGCCGCGTCGCTCCCAGGGATCACGCCATCGCCCGCCCGGGGTTCCACCCCGGGCTACTCGCCGACGCCCTCCGGGCTAAAACCCCGAGCCGAAGCCCCGAGCCGGCCGGTTGGAAACCGGCCCCACGCCGAGCCGGGGTCAGACTTCCTTGACGACAATCCGCGTCCCCTCGACGGCGACGACCTGCACGCGGGTGCCGGCGCCGACGAACCCGCCGTCGGACACCACGTCCACGAACCGGTCGGCGAAGCGCACCACGCCGGCCGGCCGCAGCGGCGTGTTCGCCGTGCCGATCGCCCCCAAAAGCGCCGCCGCCTCCGCCGCCCCCGGCAGCGCCGACGAGGCCGGCCCGTCCCCGGGCGCCATCAGCACCATCCGGTTCGCGTACGGCACGTTCGGCAGGAACCGCGCGATGATGAACGCCAGCACCACCGCCCCCATCACGCCGCCCAGGTACGTCACCATGCGGATGCCGAGCATCCCCCACTGGTCGCTCGTGTCCGGCACCTTCTCGAACGTCACCAGCCCGAGCCCCGCCAGCATGCACAGGATGCCGATGATGCCCGGCGCCCCGAACCCCGGCAGCACGAAGATTTCCAGCCCCAGCAGCGCCAGCACGAACATCTCGCCGCTGAACCGCGACTGCGACCAGAACACCATGATGAAGCACAGCGCCGCCACGATCCCCGGCACCGTCAGGCCCGGCACCTTCAGCTCGAGGATCAGGCCGGTGAACCCGATCACGACCAGCAGCACGGTCACCGCCGGGTTGCGGAGGAACTCGGCGAACTTGTCCACCCAGTGCGCCGACACGTCCTTCACCTTGTCGGGCGTCACGCCGTACAGGCCGTACACCGCCGCCGGGTCGCGGCCCTCCACCGTGAACCGCGCCACCCCCAGCTCCTCGGCCAGCGACGCCGTCAGCTTCAGGTACTGACCCGCCGGCTTCACCGTGCGGAGGACCGTCCACTTGTCCTTGTCGGCCTCCGCCTCGGCCCGGCTCATCAGCCGCCGCTGCGACCGCTGGGTGGTGTTCTGCACCTGCACGATTTCGAGGTCGCGGTCGAACAGGCCGTCCACGAGGATCGGCGGCATGAACCGCTTCTCGGCCAGGTCGCGGAGACTCTTGCGGTGCGCGTCCAGGGTGCCGGCCTTGTTCGCCTTGATGCTCGCGCCGAAGTCGCCGAGCGTCGCCTCGCCGGGCTCGGTGCCGGGGTCGGTGGCGTCGGCGCGCTTGCTCATGACGATGTCGGAGCAGCCCAGCGCCACGAACGCGGCCGCGTCCGGCGCCCCGTCGGGGATGAACCCGACGACCATCACCGCGTCCTCGCCCTGGGCCGCGTCGCGGAGGTCGTCGGCCAGGCCGCGCGCCGCCGACAGGTCGCCGCCGGTCGCCGCGATGGTGAGGAACAGCATGTTCCCCTTCTTGCGCTTCACGTCGCGGACGATGCGGCCGATGGCCTCGCGGGTGCCGCCGTCGATGTCGCCGGACAGGGTGAACTTGTAGGCGTCCGGGGCGCGGTCGAGCTGCGTCTCGGTGAGCACGGTCGGCGGCAGGTTGTAGGCCTCGGCCACGTCGGCGCGGGTTTCGTGGACGCCGTTGGCGAGGCCGAGCTGGCGCGCCTGGTCGCCGGTGTAGGCGGCGACCTGCCCGACCGGGGCGAAGTCCACCTCTTGGCCGACACCGACCACCTTCGCCATCTCGGCGGCGTTCCTCCGGTCGACGTACTGCACGCCCTTGAGGTCGCCGCCGGGCTTGGCCTGGGCGCTCACGAGGTGGACGTCTTTGTCGTAGAATTTGCGCAATACCGCGGGCGGCAGCTTCCGGTCCTTGATGATCGCCTCGTAGGCGGCGAGTTCGGCCGCGCCCAGCGGCGCGACGCCGTCGGCGGCGACCGGCCCGAGCGCGGCGCCGCGCGCCACCACGAGCTCGCGGCAGGCGAGGACCGGCAGGACGGTGTGGCCGGTGGCCTTGCCGCTCACGAACGCCACCGTGGTGACGCCGGCCTTGAGGCGGTCGATGACCTGCATCAGCCCGTAGCAGGCGCCGAAGTCGGGGTTGGCGGCGTCCTTCCCGCCCGGGTTGAAGTCGAAGACGACGGTCTTGACCGGCCGGGTGGTGCTGTTGACGCGCGCCTCGACCAGGTTCTTGATCTGCTTCACGCCCTCGGACGTGATCGGGCTGGGGACGCTGACGAACATCCCCTCGGTGGTGCGGACGACGTCGGCGTTCTGGGAGCGGGCGGGGGCGGGGATGAGCCCGCCGGCGGCCGCGGCGAGGGCGGCCAGCAGCGACAGGCGGAACGAACCGGTCATCGGGGTGGCGTCCTTCGCGGGGCGGCGCGACGGGCGCCCGCCTGCCCAGATTATAACGGACGCGCCGCACCCCGGGGTAGGTTTCGGGAAACGGGGGTGCGTTTCGGGCGCTCGGCGTCCCGGGGTTTGCCATCCTGCTTCCGCCGCTGGCGGCGTTGCATCGCCGCAAGCGGCGGAGGACGGGTTGTAGCGGTTGTACCACCACCGGGCGCGCAACCCGTGTCGGGCGTTCCGATTCGTGAAGGTTTGGGGGATTGAAGGGTTCCGCGGAACGGGGTAGATATGGAGTGGGTGGTGAAGTTGGGCAATTTCGGTAACGCGGCGGACCGGAGGATGCCGATCCGTAACGAGTTGCCCCGCTGGCGCGGCAGGACGCCGCGGCGGGCGACGGGATGCGTGACGTGCCGGCCCCTCTCACGGACGAGCGAGGGCGGCCGACCGAGGGATCGTCATGCGGCGGGTGGTTGTAACCGGCGTCGGCGTCGTCGCCCCCAACGGCGTCGGCAAGGACGCCTTCTGGCAGGGGTGCGTGGACGGGCACAGCGGCATCGGCCCGATCCGCTCGTTCGACGCCTCCAACCACCCGATCCGGGTGGCGGGGGAGGTCCACGACTTCGACCCCGAGCCGTTCATCCCGCCGGCGTT
>DASPHQ010000865.1:0-6060 GCA_035629595.1 Urbifossiella sp.
CGAGGGACAGAATGGTGGTTCGCATGGAATCCTCCTGGGGGGCTTCTCGGCGGGCGTGCGGACGACTCGGGGGACGGCACGAAGCAACGTCCGTGCCCGAATCGGCGGCGGGTGGTCAGACCTTGTACTTCTTGGTGGAGCGGGCCTTGTGCTTGCGGTTCTTGCGCCGCCGCTTGGCGGCGGTCCGCAGTTCCTTCCGCTTGTGCTGAATCCCCACGGCGGTCTCCGATTCGTCGGTGTCTCGGGAACGAGACGGGTATTGTACGAACCCGCGGCCCGCGGCAACCCGTCCCCGCCCGGCGTATACCACCCCCATGCCCCCCGCGATCCTCGGCGGCGCGCCCGCCTTCCCGGACGGCCCGCCGCGCTGGCCGCGACCCGACCCCGCCACCGCCGCCGCGCTCGCCGCCGCGACCGCCGACGGCAGCTGGGGCCGCTACCACGGGCCGCACGTCCCCGCCCTCGAAGCCGACCTCGCGGCGCTGCACGGCGTCCCCCACGCCCTCGCCTGCGCCAGCGGCACCCTCGCCGTCGAAACCGCCCTCCGCGCCCTCCGCGTCGGCCCCGGCGACGAGGTCGTCCTCGCCGGCTACGACTACGAGCCGAACTTCCTCACCGTGCACGCGGTCGGGGCACGGCCGGTGCTCGCCGACGTGGCGCCGGGCAACTGGAACCTCGACCCCGCCGCGCTCGACGCCGCCGCGTCGCCGCTGACGAAGGCGGTGCTGTGCTCGCACCTCCACGGCGGGCTGGTGCCGATGCCGGCCGTGTGCGCCTGGGCCGCGGCGCGCGGCGTCGGCGTCGTCGAGGACGCTTCGCAGGCGACGGGCGCGACGATCGCCGGCCGGCCCGCGGGGGCGTGGGGCGACGTGGGGACGCTGAGCTTCGGCGGCACGAAGCTCGTCACCGCCGGCCGCGGCGGGGCGCTTCTGTTCCGGGAGCGGGTCGTTTTCCAGCGGGCGAAGCTGTGGCTGCACCGCGGCACGCAGGCGTGGGCGCCGCTCGGCGAGCTGGCCGCGGCGCTGGTCCGCCCGCAGCTCGCGGCGCTGGCCGACGGCACGGCCCGGCGCGCGGAGCTCGTGGCGCTGCTGCTGCGCGAACTGGCGGACGTGCCCGGGCTGACGCCGTTCGAGAACGCGGTGGCGGGGACGCCGGCGTTCTACCGCGTCGGCTTCCGCTTCGACCCCGGGGCGTTCGGGCTGTCGCGGGCGGTGTTCGTGGCGGCGCTGCGCGCGGAGGGGGTGGCGTTCGACGTGGGGTTCACGAGCCTGCACGCGGGCCGGTCGCCGTCGCGCTTCCGCGCCGCTGGTGAGCTGGCGGAGGCGACCGCGGCGGGGCTTGGGTGCGTGGGGCTGCACCACCCGGTGCTGTGGGGAGAGGAGGAGGACGTGGGGCGGGTGGCGGCTGCGGTGCGGGAGGTGTTTGCGGCGCGGGAGGCGATTCGGGGAGAGTAGTTCCGCCGCTCGCGGCGGTGCAGCGCCTTGCACCGCCGCGAGCGGCGAATCGGTCAGTGGTGCCCTTCCTTGACCTGGTTGCGGTTCCACTTCGGGATCAGCACGACCACGTCGGCGCTCCCGTCCGGCACGCACTGGCAGCTCAGCCGCGACTCCGGCGTCAGCGCCGGCGCCTTGTCCAGCTCGTCCTCCTCGTCGTCGGTGGCGCGCGAGCACGCCCCGCCGCCCTGCTGCACGTAGACGTGACACGTCGAACACGCGCACACGCCGCCGCACGAGTGGTTGATCTGAACGCCGGCCTCCTCGGCGATGTCGAGGAGGCTGCCGTCGAGGCCGAGCTTGCCGAACGGGAACGTCGCCGGGTCCACCGGCACCTCGGTCGTCGCCCCCGTCTCCTCGTCGACGAACGTGACCTTGAACGGGGTCCGGGCCTTCGCGGCGTCGGCCTTCTGGATGTACGGGTTGACGCCGGCCATCGGCGGTGGTCCTCGCGGGTGCTGGTACCGTTATGGTACGCCGGCCGGGCGGAGCCGGTACGAGAACGCCCCGAGTAGGTCGCCGCGCTCGCCGCCGTGACACCCCACGCACGCCGTCGCGCTGCGGACGGCACCGACGTAGCGCACCTCGTCGCCGCGGCGGCCGACGAACCCCGCTTCGCCGCGGCGGACGGCGGTCACGCCGGCGGCCTCGAAGGCGTCGGGCGGGCGGGTGGGGGCGTCCTTCAGGTCGGCCATCGCCGGCAGCCGGTCGGACGGGTAGACGACCGGCTCCGGGTGCTTCAGCAGGCCGACCAGCTCGACGCGCACCACCTTCCACTCGCGGCCGGTCGGCACCCGGCTGAAGGCGTGCGGCAGGAACCCGGCCGCCGTGCGCCCCGGCCGGACGTAGCCCCAGCCGTCGGGGTTGACGAAGTCGATGAGCCCGGCGGTGTGCAGTTGGTGCGCGGCCTTCCGGTCGTGCTCCGGGAGCGTGAACTGCACGCCGCCGAGTTCCCACGCCGGCCCCGGCGACTCGGGCTGCGGCGGCGGATCGAGTCGGTCGGAGCGGACCTTCAGCGACTCCTCCGTCGGCATCGGCATCATCCGCGTCACGCCGAACCCCGGGCTGTTCACGAACGCCTCCGTCGTCCACTCGTGGAGCTGCCGGAGTCCGTGGGTGCGCAGGGAATAGTTCCCCCTCACCTCGTATTCCAGGTCGGTCAGCCCCTTGTCGGCCGGCGGGCGGGCGTCGGTCGGGCGCGGTTCGGGCACGCGGTCGGTCATCGACTCCAGGGGGTAGCGGTCGCGCAGTGCCAGCGCCCGCTCGTACCCGCCCCACGCGGACCAGGCGACGAACCCGTAAGCGACCAGCAGCGCCGCCAGCGAGTACGGGAGGAATACCCGCACCCGCCGGCGGGTCACACTCCACGCGATCAGGGCGACGCCGAGCAGCAGCGCCAGGACGAACGCGACCGGGAACACCAGCATCAGGAAGGTCGGTCCGAATGTCAGGACGCAGCAGCTGATGATGTACCCGACCCACGGGATCGGGTGGGGGGCGGGACGCGCGGCGGAGTGAGCGGCGATCAGCAGTAGCGCCGACGGGACGAGCGACAGGTACAGCACGGGCGGCCCCCGGGGATCGGCTCATTACACCACGCCGGCCGGGCGGGGGCAATTCACCGCAGAGTGAACCGCCCGGCGAGCGGCGCGGCGTCAGCCCGCCGGTGCGACCCCAGAAGCATGTGGAGTTGCACCGGCGGGCTGACGCCGCGCCGCTCGCCGGGCGTAAGATACTCCCCGTCCCCCCGCACGGAGGCTCCGCGTGAGCAGCACCGACACCCCCGCCGGCCGCTGGCCGGTCCGCGTCTGGCCCGGCCTCGTCATCCTCGCCGCCGTCGCCGCGTGCTGGATCGTCCCGCCGCTGGTCGCCCCGCGCACCATGTTCCACTTCATGGCCTGGTTCGCCGCCCCCGTCCTCGGCACCGTCGCCGCCATGATCTGGTGGACGTTCGCCGCCCGCGTCCGCGGCCCGATCCGCTGGCTCGTCCCGGCGCTCGTCGTCGTCCCCGCGATCGCACTGGCGCTCACGCTCCACCGCGGCAACGAGATCGTCGTCGCCATCTTCGGGCTCATGGCCGTGCTCGTCGTGTGGGTCGGCTGGATCACCCTGAGCGTGCCGCTCCCCGCCGAGGTCCGTCGGGTTGGGCTCGTCGCCGGCATCGTCGCCGTGTGGGGGGTCGGCTCCGCGGTGGCGGTGGACGGCATGGGCGGCGACATGCAGCCCGACTTCCGCTGGCGCTGGGTGAAGTCCGACGAGGAGGGGTTCAACGCGGAACGCCAGGCGGCCCCGGCGCCGGTCACGGACGCGAAGCCGGTGGAGGTCGGCCCCGGCGACTGGCCGGGTTTCCGCGGCGCCAGCCGCGACGGCCTGGTCACCGGCGTGAAGCTCGACCCCGACTGGGCCGCCCGGCCGCCGCAGGAGGTGTGGAAGAAGAAGGTCGGCCCCGGGTGGGGGTCCGTCTCGATCGCCGGCGGCAAGCTGTTCACCCAGGAGCAGCGCGACACCGACTACGAGGCGGTCGTCTGCTACGACGCCGCGACCGGCGTGGAGGTGTGGGAGTACAAGTCGCCGGGCCGGTTCACCGAGTCGATCGCCGGGCCGGGGCCGCGGGCGACGCCGACGGTCCACGGCGGCAAGGTGTACGCGCAGGGCGCGACCGGGAAGCTGGCCCGCCTCGACGCCGCGACCGGGAAGCCGGAGTGGGTACGCGACATGGTGGCCGACGGCGGCGTGCTGGCGCCGTGGGGCTTCGCCGGGTCGCCGCTGGTGACCGACGGCCTGGTCATCGTCTACGCCAACGGCGGCGCCGGGAAGGGGGTCATCGCCTACCGGGCCGACAGCGGCGAGGTCGCGTGGGCGGCCGGGAAGGGGAAGCACGGCTACTCGTCGCCGCACCCGGTGACGTTCGGCGGCGTGGCGCAGGTGCTGATGCTCTCGGACTTCGGCCTGGAGTCGTTCCGCCCCGCCGACGGCGCGAAGCTGTGGGAGTACGCCTGGACCATCCCGGAGGTGAACCGCTCGACGCAGCCGGCCGTGGTGTCGGACACGGACGTGGTGATCGGCACCGGCGTCGGCAACGACCAGGGTATCCGCCGGCTGCGGGTGTCGAAGGCCGGCGACGGGTGGGACGTGAAGCAGGTGTGGAGCACCCGCGGGATGCAGCCGTACTTCAACGACGCCGTCGTGGTCGACAAGCACTACTACGGGTTCGACGGCGACCGCTTCGCCTGCGTGGACCTGGAGACCGGCAAGCAGGTGTGGAAGGAGACGTCGTACGGGCACGGCCAGGTGCTGGGCCTGCCGGACCAGGGGCTGATGATCGTGCAGGACGTGAAGGGGAAGGTGGCGCTGGTGCGGGCGGACGCGGCCGACCTGGTCGAGCTGGCGAAGGTGCCGGCGCTGACGGGGAAGACGTGGAACCACCCGGTGGTGGCGCACGGCCGGCTGTACGTCCGCAACGGGCGCGAGATGGCGTGCTTCCGCCTGCCGACGCGGTGACGCTCGTCCCTGGGACCAGTCTCATTGGTTCCAGCGGAGTGGGGGACCCAGTCCCAGAAGCATTGAGTCGTCTGGAAGAATCAGCGTTGGAGCGACGCCCCAGACATAACCCGCGGCGGGGCCGCAGGTTGAGTCGAATCAGCCGGCGAGCCGGAGGCGTCAGCCCCGGCTTGCCGGGTTACACGCCCTTCGTCTGGTCCCGCACCTCGCCCTTGGGGAGGTTCGGCACTGCCTTCAGGTGGCGCACCATGTTCGCCTTGTACGCCTCCACCCCCGGCTGGCCGTACGGGTTGATCCCCATCAGCCGGCCCTCCACCACCGTCGCCAGCATCAGCATCTGCATCAACTGGCCGATCGTGTGCTCGGTCAGCAACGGCAGCACGATGTCGGCGCTCGGCCGGGCCGCGTCGGCGTAGGCCTCGTTCGTCCCCTTCAGCGCCGCGTCGAGCAGGTCGGGATAACCTTTGCGGCTGAACTGGTTCAGGTCGTCCTCGTTGCGGTCGGACATGCCCACCTGCACCGGCGGGTGCTTCGGCGTCCGCACCACGAGGTTGTTCACGACCTTGTCCCGCGTGCCGTCCTGGTGCTGCTGGCCGCGGCTGTGCAGGTCGCGGCTGTACACCGCCGTCAGCGGCGTCGGCCCGCGGCCGAACTTGCCCAGACTCTCGCTCAGGAGCTGGTCGTACCACCAGCCGACGGCTTCGAGCTTCTTCGACCAGCACGCCATGACGCGGGTCGTCTTCTTCCCCTCCTCGGCGAGGAGGTAATTGACCGCGGCGTACTGCAGCACCGGGTTCTTCTCGAACGGCTCTTCGAGGAACCGCTTGGTCATCGTCGCCGCCCCGAGCAAGAGCGCCCGGACGTCGAGCCCCATGACCGCCGCCGGCAGCAGCCCGACCGGGGTGAACACGCTGTACCGCCCGCCGACGTCGTCGGGGATGGTGAGCATGTCGTCGTCGGTGTAGCCCTCGGCCCGGCACAGGTCGCGGAGCTTGCCCTTCGGCCCCGTCACCGGGACGACGACGTGCTTGAGGATCTCCGACTTCGGGCCGTAGTACTTGGCCGC
>DASPHQ010000866.1:0-2761 GCA_035629595.1 Urbifossiella sp.
CGACCTGTCGGCCCTCATCGACGCGCTCCGCGCGAAGGGCATGAACATCAGCGACAAGGTCGCCACCCTCCGCGAACTGACCATCGCCGTCGAGTCAGCCGGCGACCTCGACACCGAGCCCGACCCGGAGCTCGAACTCGACGACACGGCCGACGCGACCGACGCCACCGCGAACGCGCCCGGGGCGCCGATGCTCATGTCCGACGCCCGGGCCGAGCCGTTCCGCCGGATGACCCGCCGCGACCTGGCGGGCCGGGTGAACAAGCTGCTCGCCACCGGCCGCATCGCCCGGCCGACCGCGGCGAAGCTCATCGCCCAGGTGAAGGCCGTCGAGCTGTCGTTCACCACCGACGGCGAGCTGCACCGGAACCCCCTCGCGGCCAAGATCGCGGCCTACGAGGAACTGCCGAAGCACACCGCCTGGAAGCCCGACGGCCGCACCGAGGCCCGCGACCTGTCCGTCACCGAGGTGGACGCCCCGGACGAGCTGCGGGGCGACGGGAAGAAGGCCGCCGACGAGGCCACCGACTTCCTCCTCGGGCCGAGCCGCGAGGCCGCCGGCAAGAAGTAACCCCGCGCCGCGGCCCGCCCGCGGCAGTGTCCCGAACCCCCGACCCCGGAGCCGCTCCCGTGAATACCGCCGTCCTGCTCGGCCGCCCCGGCATCGGCACCCGCAGTTCGATCAGCCACCGCATCGTCAGCCAGGACGGGAACTTCGTCTGGCTCCCGGGCGGCGGCATCATCGACGGGGCGAAGGCCCGCGACCCGGGCAACACCGACGACACCCTCGCGCTCCGGGCCGGACTACCGATGGGCCGCGTCACGGCGTCCGGGAAGTACGCCAACAGCTTCCTCGGCGTCACGTCCGGGGCGCTGACGAACTCCGGCACCACGGTCACCGTGTCCGCCGCCCAGGCCGCCGAGATCGTCCGCCGGGTCGGTCTCACCGGCACGCTGTACCTCATCGGCCCGCCGACCGCGGCGGGCACGGTCCGGGTGCTGACCGCGACGTACAGCGCGGTGAACACCACCACCGGCGCGATCACCATCACCGCCCTCGGCGTGAACGAGGTGCAGACCGTCAACCTCGTCACCGCGGCGACCGCCGGGAACCTCCGGCTGATCGTGCAGAAGGTGGACGGCACCTACGCCCTGACGCCGAACATCGCGTGGAGCGCGACCGACGCGACCCTGCTGGCGTCGATCAACACCGCCCTGGACACCGCGACCGGCGTGGTGGGCGGGATCGTCGCCACGGCGATCGCCGCGACCGACACCGACCTCGGGTTCGTGCTGACCTACAGCGGGACCGGGTACGCCGGGAATTCCTGGGCGCTGGCCGAGGTTCACACGCTGTTCACGAGCAACACCGGGTCGAACGTCGTCCGCACGACGACGGGGGTGGACGGGCGGCTGGTGACGGCGAGCCTGGTCGCGGACACCGACGGCTCGCACCTGCCGCGGACCGTGATCCCGGACGGGTGGGGGCTCCAGATCGCCCAGCCGACCGCCGGGGACACCGACTTCCCGCAGATCCCGGTCGCCGGGATCCTGCGGACCGACATGGTCATCGACTACCCGGCCGACGCCAGCACGAAGGCGTGGGTGCGGGCGGCGATGGCCGGCGTCGGCACCGGCGGGTTCGTGTTCACCGACCAGTTCTAACCACCCACGGGCCTCGCCCAACACCGCGTACTGGAGCCTTCCGATGCCCGTGACGATGGAAAGCCTGCTCGGCTTCGCGCCGCTCATGCAGGCGATCAAGGAGGTGGAGAGCGGCGTCCCGAAGCCGCTCCCGCCGGCCTTCTACGCCGTCCGCCCGACCGACCGCATCGTGGGCGACCGGGCCAAGAACTTCCGGTACAGCGGCAACCGCAAGCCGGCCCGGATCGCGCCGTACGGCGCCCCGCCGCGGCAGGTGTCGCTCCTGGGGCGGTCGGTCCAGGACATCGTCCTGCTCCACACGATCGAGAACGTCCGCTTCCGGCAGGAGTTCCTCCGCGTCCTCCTCGACTGGAAGGCCGGCAGCTACACCGCGCAGACCCTGGCGCGGACGGAGATCCTCGAGCAGACGATGGAGTTCCGCACCCGGTTCGACGTGCTGCGGACGGCCTGCGTCCACAACAACCTCGCCGCGGCCGGGAAGCTGTACTTCGACTCCGCCGGCAACCTCCTGCCGAACTCCTCGGGCGCGGCCACCATCATCGACCAGGGCGTGCCGGCGGGCAACATCGGTACGCTCCTCGACTCGGCGGGGGCCGTGATCGTCGGGGCGAGCTGGGCGACCGACACGACCGACATCCCCGGGCACCTCATCAAGGTGAAGAAGCGGGCGCTGCAGCTGACCGGGACGCCGCTGCGGTACGCCTTCTACGGCGAGAACATCCCCGGATACCTGCTGAAGAACACGTTCGTGAAGCAGTACTTCAGCTTCAACGTGGGGGTGCTGAACGCCTTCCAGGCGACCGGCCGCCCGCCGGGGGACATGTTCGAGCTGGTCTGGCTCCCCGGCTACATGATGTTCAACGAGAACGACAGCGGCACCATCCAGGAGCCGTTCCCGGCCGACCAGATCACGTTCGCCCCGGAGCCGGCCCCGGACACCTACGGCGTCATGGAGGGGTCGTACATCGTGCCGAAGTCCTTCCAGCCCGAGGCGTCGATGGACGCGGCGCTGGGGAACCTCGACATGGCCTACGGCATGTTCGAGTACGCGAAGGTGCTGCCGTGGGACCTGCCGAACGCCGAGTTCATCGGCGGC
>DASPHQ010000867.1:0-5323 GCA_035629595.1 Urbifossiella sp.
GACGGCGTCGAGCGGAACGACATCAAGTGGATCGAGGTGCTCGGCATCGACACGCACCCCGCCGCCGCGTTCACGCTGCCGCCGCTGACCGGGGACGGCGAAGTGGGGATCTCCAAGTGAGCGCCGCCGCGTTCAGCGTCGGCGCGGTCGTGCTCGGGGCGAAGGAATCGCCCCGAGCCCTCGTGCCGCACCACGAGTTGCTGACCTCCTACGCCGACGGCACGATGGCCGAGCGCGGTGCCGAGGGCGAGGCGTACCTGTCCCACTACGCCTTCGGCGACGAGTTGCGCCGGCACCACGCCGCGAACCGGAACAGCGTGGCCGGGTTCACCGGGCCGTGCGGGTGCCGCTGGCTCATCCTCGACATCGACCGCACCGACCCCGCCGCGGCGCTCGCCGACACGCGGAAACTGGTGGCGTTCCTCCACCGGCGCTACCCCGAAGCGGAAGGCGCCGTGCCGCTCTGGTTCAGCGGGAGGAAGGGGTATCACGTCGCCGTCGAGCTCGCCCACGAGCCGCCGCCGGCCGTGGGCTTCCCGCTCGTCGCCCGCGCCTTCGCCGAGCAGCTCGCCCGCTCCGCCGGCGTCGTCATCGACACCAGCATCTACAACATTTCCCACATCATCCGGCTTCCGAACACCCGACACCCGGGTACGGGACTGTTCAAGCGGCTCATCGACGCCGACGCGCTGTTCCGGCTGGGCGTGGACGGCATCCGCCGGCATGCCGCACACCCGGCGGGGGACGGCATCCCGGTCGTTCGGACGGTCCCCGCAGAGCTGCCGGCCGACTGGCATTCCGCCGAACAGGCGACTGTGACGGCCGTCGCGGCCCGCGTCGCGATCCGAGGTCCGATCGCTCATGTCGCCGACGACCGGGCGCCTCGCTACTTCGTGGAATTCCTCCGGTTCGGCGTGGACGAGGGCGAGCGGCACTGCACGCTGTTCCGCTGCGCCGCCTGGCTGACCGAACAGGGGGCGCCGCCCACCCTTGCCTTCGCGCTCCTCTCCGAGCCCGGGGAGGACATCGGGCTGACGCCGAAGGACGTGGCGAGGCAAATCCGCTGCGGCATCGACCATGCCGTGAAGCAGCGCGCCGTCACCAACCCGCGACCGGACCCCGCCGACCCGAAAGAGTTCGGGGCGTGGGCGATCCGGCAGGAGGGCGACCCGCTCCCGCCCGGCAACCTCGCCTTCCCGTTCGGAGAGAACGGGGGTGTCGCGTGACGCCGGCGTTCACCACCGCCGGCGACCTGTTCGGCTCGTGGCTGGCCGACGTGGAGAGCGACAAGAAGCCGGTCCAGTTCGCCCTGCCCGAACCGTTCGCCGCGCTCGACGTGCGCCCGAGGTCGGGTACTGATGTTCGGTGGTGCCCCGGGCAGCGGGAAGACGGCGGCGCTGATGCAGCTCGGGACCGACCTATTGCGGCAGAACGACGGCGCCCGACTGCTGGTGGCGAACGTGGAGATGGCCCCGACTTTGTTGGTGGAGCGGATCGTGTCGCGCGTGTCCGGGGTGCCCCTGACCGCTCTGGCCGACCGCACGCTGACGGCCGACCATCGCACCCGGGTCCGGGCCGTCGTGGAGTCGTTGAGGCCCGTCGCCGCCCGGCTGGCGTTCCTGCAACCCCCCTACGCCCTGGAGCACGTCGCCGCCGCCGCGTCCGCATTCGACGCGAACGTGCTGATGCTCGACTCCATCCAGCGGTTCACCCTGGGCGACGGCAGGCAGGAGAAGCGAGACCAGCTCGAGGCCGCCGCGGTGGTGCTCCGCCGGTTCGCCGACGCGGGCGCCGTGGTACTCGTCGCGTCAGCCGTGTCACGGCAGCGCGGCCAGAGCGGATCGACCTACGCCGGGGTAAACCTGGCGAGCTTCCGCGGCTCCTCGGAACTCGAATACGGTGCGGACAGCGCCTACCTCTTCACCCCGGGTGACGGCGGGCTTCTCACCTTGACCTGCGAGAAGAACCGAAACGCCGCCGAATCCGACATTGTGACGCGGTTCGACCCGACCACGCAGACGTTCGCTGCGGCGCCGTCTGGGTTGGCCGGGTTCGACGGTGCCACGCCGGTCCGCAAGGCGAAGGGGGGCTGACGTGCGTCGGCTGACGGTGCAGGAATTGAACGAGCAGTGTGGAGGTGTTCTCCCGCCGGATGCTGTGCTGCGCGGCGAGGACGAGGAGCTAACCCCCACCAACACCACCGAAGCGCCACCGACTGCGCCTTGGCCGACCTCAGCGGGTCGGAAGCGAAGGTGTGGTTGATCCTCTTCCGCGACACGAAGGTTGCGACCGGCACCGCCCGCACCGGGCAAGCCGATATCGCACGCCGCGCCGGGCTGAAGGAACGGGCAGTTCGGTACGCCCTGTCGTCGCTGGAAGCGAAGGGGATGGTCTGCGTCGTTCGCCGCGGCCGGCTGAACGGCGGGCCGTCCGTGTATCGCCTTCACCCGACCGGCACCGGGGTGCCGGTTGCATGAGGCAATCTGACGGCAGGAACCGCGGCACCCGGTTGCCGCTATCCCAGAATGGGACCAGTGCTACGCCGCCGCTCGGCGCTTCGGCGTCGCCGACATCGAATCCGAACCGGGCGCGCGGCCGTACCGACATGACGCGCCTCGGTGCATCCGGGGTATAGTTTCTCTCCATTGGATTGATTGTCCACGAACGGGCGTTTCACCCCCTCCAACGGGCTCGCACCATGCCGAAGCCGTTCAAGCCCACCCGCCCGTTCCGGCTTCCGGCCGGTGCGGAGGTCGTCACCGACGACGGCAAGCCGCACGTCCGTTTGCGGGAGCGCGGCAAGTCGGTCCTCTACCCGCTCACGAAGAGTGGGACCAAGTACCTCCGCCCCGCGAAGCGGTGGTACTTCGACCTCCGCGACGCCGACGGCACCGTGCGCCGGGTGAAGGGCTTCGCGGACCTGAAGGCGACGGAGCAACTCGCCGCGGAGATGGAGCGGAAAGCGTCACGGGTACGCGCCGGCATCATCGACCCCGCCGAGGAGCACGCTCTCCGTCCGCTCGCCGACCACCTGCATGACTACGCTGCCTACCTCGAATCGAAGGGGAACACCCCCAAGCACGTCGCCCTGTCCACCGGCCGCGTCGTGGCGATGCTCGCCGGGGCCGGGGCCGTGTTCCTGAAGGACGTGGACGCGGGCCGCACGGTCGAGTGGCTGAACAACCTCCGCCGCGACGGCGCCCCGGTCACGTTGCCCGAAGGTGTCGAAGCGTTCCGCCCGTCCGAGGCCGCGGCGCTGCTCGGCGTGTCACCGTCCGCGCTGGCGAACGCCGTCCGCCGTCACCAGCTAGCCGCCGTCGGCAACGGCAAGGCGCGACGCCTCCCACTGGCGACTGTGCAGGCACTGCTCGCCCGCGCCGCCCGTGGCAGCGGGCCGGGGACTGTGAACCACTACGTCCGCGCCGCTCGCGGGTTCTTCCGCTGGCTCGTGCGGTCGAAGCGGATCGGCTCGAACCCGCTCGAATCCCTGGCGCTCGTGAACGCGGCCGTGGACGTGCGTCGCGCCCGCCGCGAACTCACCGCCGACGAGCTCCGGCGTCTGTTCCTGGCAGCGATGGCGAGCGCCCGCGCGTTCCGCGGGCTGACCGGCACCGACCGCTACTTCCTGTACCTGACCGCCGCCGGCACCGGCTTCCGCGCGAACGCCCTGGCGAACCTCACGCCGGGCGACTTCGACCTAACCCCCGCCGGCCCGGTCGTGACGCTACCCGCCCGTTTCAACAAGTCGCGGAAGACGAAGGTGCAACCGATGCCGGCCGATGTAGCCGCCGCGTTGCGCGACTACCTTGTCGGGAAGCCGGTCGGCACGCCGGTCTGGGGCGGGACGTGGGCACGCGATGAGCGGGGCGCGGAGATGCTCCGCATCGACTTGGACGCAGCCGGCATCCCCTACGCGGTCGATGGGCCGGACGGCCCGGAGTATGCCGACTTCCACGCACTTCGACATTCGTACCTGACGCGCGGCGGCCGCGCCGGCATCGACCTCCGCACGCTTCAGGAACTCGCCGGGCACTCTGACCCGGTTCTCACAGCCCGTGACTCACACCGCCGGCTCTACGATCTCGCCGGAGCCGTCGAAAAACTGCCGCCGCTCGTGCCGACCACCAATGCGGAAGGAATGCCCCTTCGCCTCACCGGAACTCATGGGGCCGAAAGCGGACAGTTTCGTCCGCTTGGCGCAGTACCGGATGCAGTGACAGGGTGCGCCGGGTTGCGTCAGACGGCATCGATTGGCAACAATGCGCCTGTCGGGGCGAGTCGGAATCCTCTGGAAATGCAAGGGGCCGGCGCTGATTTGCGCCGGCCCGCATCGGTCTGCATGAGTGAGCCGGGAGGGGATCGAACCCTCGACCAGCGGATTAAAAGTCCGTTCCAGGCGGTCCGCTGTCGTCCGCAGACGTGGAAAAGACACTGGAAAGCCGCGATTCCGATCCGCATCTGTCCGCCGGCGTTCGCCCCACTGGCTACACAATGGCTACACCGGGAGGGCAATCCACGCGAGCGGTATCCGGCACGGGCGGGTTAGCGGCGACCGCTCCCCTCAGGTCTGCTCGCCCCGCGGCTCGGCGCTCCGAGGGACTACGTCGGCTCGGCCTCGTCCCACCTCACGTCGCCGGCGGATGTGCCCCTGTCGCTCCCCCGTCCCGCATCCCTCCGTCATGTCAAACGCCAGCTTCGGCCTGTTGGTCGGTGGCCCCGTTCCCGCGATCTGCTTCATCCTGTCCGAGGCGGTGCAAAAGAGCGTGACCGGGATCGGCCTCGCCGCGCCTTCCTTCGCGGCCGGGGCCGGCAGTGTCGTCGGCCTCGCACAGAATGGCGCACAGGAACGTGTCGAACCCGGCGCCCTTCAAGTACATCGCGAGCCCGCCGCTCTTGAGCGACTTGAAGTGGAGGCGAACGTCCACGCCGCGCTCCCGGCCGAGGGCACGCCTGGCGGTGGCGTTCCGGTCGAGCACGTAGAGGTCAATCTGCGCCTGCGGCGTGTCGAACTCGGGGTACAGGCCGGGTGCCATGCCGTTCTCCAAGGGCCGCAATCAGGATCGGCGCGGCCGCGCAAGATTCCTTCGCTTCGGGTGCAAGGCCCGGCCGCGCCCCCCGTATACCCCGTCAGTTGCAAGTCGCAACTAACCAACCCGAGGAGCCGACGATGACCACGCTCGACAAGGTGCTCTACACCGCGAAGACCCACACCACCGGCGGTCGCGACGGCGCCGCCCGCGCGTCCGACGGCCGGCTCGACGTCAAGCTCACGTCGCCCGGCGCGGCCGGGAGCGGGACAAACCCGGAGCAGCTGTTCGCCGCC
>DASPHQ010000868.1:0-2293 GCA_035629595.1 Urbifossiella sp.
GATCACGACGAGGGGCGCCTCGCCGACGACCGCGACCGGGTCTTTGCGGCCCCGCACCGGGAACGACCGGGACCCCAGCGCCTCCAACAACCCGTTGGGCACGTCCGACTCGGCCTTGTCGATCTCGTCGATCAGGAGCACGCACCCGCCTCCGGGCTTCCACGTTTCTGGGCAACTCGGGATCGGATCCTGCACTTTTTCGGCCTGATCCTTCGCGTCCTTCCAATCGAACGCCCACCACAGCTTGCCCGGGTGGACGAATTTCGCCTCACCGAGCCACTCGGCGGGGTTCGTCACTTTGAGCGCGCCGCAGATCTGCGCCTGGGCGAGCCGATGGACCGCGTCGAACGACCACAGCAAGTCCTGGGACTCGGTCCGGACATCGACAACCACCGACAGGAACGGCCGGTTCAACCACACGGCCGCGGCGCGGGCGAGCTGGCTCTTCCCCACACCCGGCTCGCCGCGGACGAGGAGCGGGCGGTTCGCCGCCAGGGCCGCTCGGACCGCCCAGACGGACGCCTCGTCGAACAGGTGGACGCCGGGCTGCCCGTCCCCGCTCGCGGGGATCTCGACCTTGTCCGGAAGTTTCTGGGTCATCGCTTCCACGGCACCCCCGCGACCCGACAGAGCAGGCGATTGAGTAGGTCCAGGATCTTCATCTCACCGCCCGGGTCTTGAGCACTGTCCAGGCCGACGAAGACGACGGTCGGGAACGTTCGCTGGAGCCCCGCGACCATCGCCGTCCGACGTTCTCTCACGCCCGGGTCATCGGGAAGGGTGTAGACGTAGTAGTACCGGAAACCGTCCCACTCCAGCGCGTTCCGGAGTACGGCGGTGATACTCGCCGCCAGTGCCGCGGGGCTCTGCCCCTGGCCGTCCGCGGGGAGGAACTTCGCGGCGAGGTGGCGCTGGAAGTCGGTGGCTGCTTGCGTGCCTTCTCGGTCGAGCCCCCCTTCGGGCGGGTCGTAGAGGAGCAACTCGCCCGGCGGGGGGGCTTTAGGGTCGGTCGCCGCCACGTACTTGACCGGGCGGCCATCGACACCGGCCATCAGCAATTCGACCGTCGTTTTGTACGTTGCCGGGAAGGAGACGAGCGTACCCCCATTCTGAACCTCCGCCCTGACCTTTCGAATCTCCTCGGGCCGGTAGATGACGGGCAGGATGTGGTAGCACAGGTCTTCGATGGAAAGGGCTGGCTCTGTGGAAGTCCCACCGACCTGGTCTTTCGACACCTCCAGGTAGGTCCTGACCATCGCCGCCACCGCGTCGGCCACGTCGATGCTAATCAGTTCCTCGACGACCCGCTCACATTGCCCCTGCAAATCGAGTTGATCCAGCTGAAGTGGTGTCTGTCGGGACAGTGCCGCTGCCAGTCGTTCGACCGCGACGCGGCTCGGCTTCAAGCACGCGACCGCCTTCTTGCGGAGTTCGATGTGTGCGGCGTCGTTCTCCGCCTGGAGAGCCGGTATGTTCAGGTCGCGGAGAATTTCGGCGATGCGGTAGAGGGGCATCGCCAGTACAGTGTCCCGGCCCGGTCCGAATGTGGCCGTTGCGGCATGGGACTGAATGGCCACCACCGCGCGGAAGTCATCACTGAACACGGCCCCGCCGCTGAAGCCCTCCTCACCGAGCTGCTTGCTGTCGAGCCGGAACAGCCGGTAGTCGGCCTTGTCGCCGGGCTCGTAGACGCCGATGAATTCCCCTCGACCGGATGACCGGGTGACGAGGGTGCGGCCGAAGCCGTAGACGCGAAACCTGCCGCATGGATGACGGGGACTGCGGATGGGGAGCGGTTTCCGCCCTCCCAAGTCCGCGGAAGCCACTTTCAGGACCGCCACGTCGAGGCCGGCGGCGATGTCGTTGTGATGCACGACGTGGTCAGCCCTGATCCGAATGGTGTTGTCCCCAAACGAGACCTCTGCGGCGTCGTGCGGGGTGGCGACGATGTGCCCGGCGGTGACGACATGACCGTCGGTGTCGAGCAACCAACCGGTGCCGGCGCATTTGCCGTCCAGGTAGACGGCACAGGTGGCCTGGATCAGGAGTTCGTCGGGCTGCATGGTGGGTGTGGTCTCGGAGTGATTCGGACGCGGCTGAGCCGGGCAGACGAAAGAGAACTTACTTGGCCTCCCACGTCATCTTGACCTTGAGCGTGCAATCGCTCCTCCCGCTGATGACCCACAAGGTGCCGCCGGCGGACAGGGAGAGGCCGAACTCCAGTTCGAGCTTCTGCCCCTTCTGGAGCGAATCGTGCATGTGGGCGGAGAAATCGGCGGCGATCTCCTTGATA
>DASPHQ010000869.1:0-3504 GCA_035629595.1 Urbifossiella sp.
GGCGATGGCCGCGATCATCGTATCGTTGTGACCGATCAGCTTGCCGGCCGTGGCGAGGTGAGCACGGATGCGACCGTATTCCTCGGCCTCATCGTCGGCATACGGGAGCGAGGGGTACGTCGCCCGCAGGATGGTGAGACGGGCGGCGTTCTTGGCACGGTGACCCGGCGGCGCCCGCTCAACGCCATCGACCAACTCGCCGACCACCACCGAACACAAGTGGATCTCGTTCGTCGGCGTCGCGGACATCCGGGCGATCAGTTTCGGCTGATTGTTGCGAAGCCACCCGATGCAGGCGTTGGCATCGAGAAGGTACTTCATCCTTGCGGCTCCGGTTGCTCCTGCGTATCGCGTTCGAAACTTCCCACCCAGCCGCCGGGCGCCAGCACGGCACGTCGGTACTCCTCCGGCGTCAGCGGCCACGGCAGTGCGGTCGCCGTCACCCGCACCGGCCGACCGGCCTCGGCCGCACCCATCGGAATTTCCAGACGCAGGACACCGTCCGCGTCAACCTTCCGTTCGACCTCGATCCGTTTCATCTCCGGCCTCCTCGGGGCGGTACGCGCCATCATACCGCCCCGGACCGACACGCGGAACCGCGGCCGGGTTACGCCGTCGTGAACGCCAGCGCGTCGTGGCTCGCGTCGTAGTCGGCGGTCACGGCGGTGCCGTCGGGGATGGCGCCCTGGAGCAGCCGCTTCGCCAGCGGCGTCTCCACCTCGCGCTGGATCGTCCGCTTCAGCGGCCGGGCGCCGTAGGCCGGGTCGTAGCCCACCCGCACCAGGTGCGCCTTCGCCTCGTCCGTGAGGGCGAGCGTGATCTTGCGGTCGGCCAGCCGCTCGCGGACGCGGCCGAGCTGAATCTCGACGATCCGCTTCAGGTGCTCCTCGGTCAGGGCGTGGAACACGATGATGTCGTCGATGCGGTTCAGGAACTCGGGCCGGAACTGCTTCCGCAGCTCGTCCGTCACCGCCGCCTTCATCCGGTCGTACACCTCGCCGATGTGCGTCCCCTTGAACTGCAGGATGCGCTGGCTGCCGACGTTCGAGGTCATCACCACCAGCGTGTTCTTGAAGTTCACCGTGCGGCCCTGGCCGTCGGTCAGGCGGCCGTCGTCGAGCACCTGCAGCAGCGTGTGGAACACGTCGGGGTGGGCCTTTTCGATCTCGTCGAACAGCACCACCGCGTACGGCCGGCGGCGCACGGCTTCGGTCAGCTGCCCGCCCTCGTCGTAGCCGACGTACCCCGGCGGGGCGCCGACGAGCCGCGACACCGTGTGCTTCTCCTGGTACTCGCTCATGTCGATGCGGATCATCGCCTTCTCGTCGTCGAACAGCGTCTCGGCGAGGGCGCGGGCGAGCTCGGTCTTGCCGACGCCGGTCGGGCCGAGGAACAGGAAGCTGCCGATCGGCTTGTTCGGGTCGTTCAGCCCGCTGCGGGCGCGGATCACGGCTTCCGCCACGGCCGTCACCGCCTCGTCCTGGCCGATCACCCGCCGGTGCAGTTCGGCGTCGAGGTGCAACAGTTTCTCGCGCTCGCCCTCCAGGAGTTTGGACACCGGGACGCCGGTCCAGCGGCTCACGACCGCGGCGACCTCGCTCGCACCGACCTCGTCCCGGACCAACCGGTCGCGCGACTTCGCGTCCACATCGGCCTCGGCGGCGGCGAGCTTCTTCTGAAGTTCGGGGATCGTGCCGTGTTCGAGCTGGGCGGCGGTGTTGAAATCGTACTGTCGTTTGGCCCGCTCCAGGTCGGTCCGGGCGGCCTCGAGTTGCTCGCGGATGACCTGAATCGGCTGCACCCCTTTCTTCTCGGCCTGCCAGCGGGCCGTCAGCGCCCGGCCCTCTTCCTCCCGGTCGGCGAGTTCCTTCTCCAGCTTTTCGAGGCGGTCCCGGCTGGCGCGGTCGGTCTCCTTCTTCAGCGCCTCGCGCTCGATCTTCAGCTGCATGACCCGGCGGTCCGCCTCGTCCAGCTCGGTCGGCTTGGAGTCGATTTCGGTGCGCACCTTCGCCGCCGCCTCGTCCATCAGGTCGATGGCCTTGTCCGGCAGGAACCGGTCGGCGATGTACCGGTCGGACAACACCGCCGCCGACACCAGCGCCGCGTCCTTGATCCGCACCCCGTGGTGGAGCTCGTACCGCTCCTTGAGCCCGCGCAGGATGCTGATCGTGTCCTCGACCGTCGGCTGATCGACGAACACCGGCTGGAAGCGGCGCTCGAGCGCGGCGTCCTTCTCGATGTACTTGCGGTACTCGTCGAGCGTCGTCGCACCGATCGTGTGGAGCTCGCCGCGGGCGAGCATCGGCTTGAGGAGGTTGCCGGCGTCCATCGCGCCCTCGGCCTTCCCCGCGCCGACGATCGTGTGCAGCTCGTCGATGAACAACACGATGCGCCCCTCGGACGTGGTGACCTCGGTGAGTACGGCCTTCAGCCGCTCCTCGAACTCGCCGCGGTACTTGGCCCCGGCGATGAGGGCGCCCATGTCGAGGGCGACGACCTTCTTGTCCTTCAGCCCCTCGGGCACGTCGCCGCGGACGATCCGCTGCGCCAATCCTTCCACGACCGCCGTCTTGCCGACGCCGGGCTCGCCGATGAGGACCGGGTTGTTCTTCGTGCGCCGGCTTAGCACCTGGACGACGCGCCGAATCTCCTCGTCGCGGCCGATGACGGGGTCGAGCTTCCCCTTGCCGGCGAGCGCGGTCAGGTCGCGACCGTACTTCTCAAGCGCCTGATACGTCTCCTCCGGGTTCTGCGACGTGACGCGCTGGCTGCCGCGGACCTCCTTCAGGGCGGTCGTCAGCCGGTCGCGGGTGACGCCGAACTGCTTGAGCGTCTGCCCCGCGGCGCCGGTGTCTGCGGCGAGCGCGAGCAGGAGGTGTTCGACGGAGACGTAGTCGTCCTTGAGGCTCTTCGCCTCGGACTCGGCGGCGTCGACCAGCTTGACGAGGCGCTGGGTGAGGCGGGCTTCCACGTCGCCGCTGACGCGCGGCAGCTTCTCCAGGTCGCGCTGCGTCTTGACGGTGAGGGCGTCCACGCTGACCCCGGCCTTGGTGAGAATGGCGGCGGCGAGCCCCTTCTCCTGGTCGAGGAGGGAGAGCAGCACGTGTTCGGCGTCGATGTTCTGGTGGCCGAGGCGGGCGGCGAGCTTTTGGGCGCCGGCGAGCGCCTGTTGGGCCTTCTCGGTGAACTTGCTCAGGTCCATACGGCCTCCGCGGAGGGGGTGGTGTCCGTGTGCCCCGTTAGAGGGGGTATGTCGCGGACCGGTGCGGGGGAACGGAAAGAAATTGGCCGGCGAGCTGGCGCACCGCCGACGCCCGCCCGGGGTTCCACCCCGGGCTACTCGCCGACGCCCCTCCGGGGCTAAAACCATGTCGTGTCTTGAGTCCCGGAGGGACGACGGCGTGTAGCCCGGGGTGGAACCCCGGGCGGGCGTCGGCGGTGTCACGGCTCGCCGACCCTTTTCTTCCCGTTCCCCCGCACCGGTCCGCGGCGTGCCCACTCTAA
>DASPHQ010000870.1:0-5245 GCA_035629595.1 Urbifossiella sp.
GAGCAGGAGAAGAAGGAGCCGGAGCAGGAGCAGACGAAGGAGAAGGGCAAGAATGACGCCCCTCCGCAGTGCGACCACAAGGACTACGTCGGCCCGCTGCTGGTCCTGAACACCGCCCTGAACCTCGTGGCCGGCCGCGAACTGGCCTGGCAGGACCGTAAGGCCGAGTCGTTCATCCTCACCCCGACCTTCTGCGGGAGCAAGGGGACCGGTTACGCCCGCACCACCGCCGCCACGAAGGCCGAACTCACCCTCGGCCGGGCCGTGTCCATCTCGGGCGCGGCCGTGGACTCGAACGTCGGCGTGCACCAGTCGTCGGCCCTGATCGCGCTGATGACCGTGTTCAACGCCCGCCTCGGGTGGTGGATGCTGAATCCGCGGGAGAAGAACTGGAATGCGCGGAGCCCGGCGCTGGCCCGGCCGCTGATCCGCGAGCTATTCGGCCAGACCCACGCGAAGTGGGAGTACGTCCACGTCTCGGACGGCGGGCACTTCGAGAACCTCGGGGTGTACGAGCTCGTCCGCCGCCGCTGCCGGTACGTCGTCTGCACCGATGCCGGCACCGACCCACAGGCGGCCGACGACAACCTGGCCAACCTCATCCGCCTGTGCCGGACCGACTTCGGGGTGCGGATCGAGCTCGACACGTCCGCGTTCGTCCGGGCCGGCGGTACCGGCCCCTGCCGCGGGCACGTCGCCGTCGGCCGCATCCGGTACGACGACGTGGACGGCGGCGAGCGGCCGGGGGTGTTCGTCCTCCTCCGCACCACCCTGACCGGCGACGAGCCGCCGGACGTGCAGGAGTACGCGAACAAGAACCCGGACTTCCCGTGGCAGACGACGACCGACCAGTTCTTCGACGAGGCGCAGTTCGAGAGCTACCGGGCGCTCGGGTACCACGTCGCCACGGCCGCGTTCGCCGACGCCGTGGACGACCTGCGGGCGGCCCGGAAGGTCGGCCCGGAGGAGAGCCCGTTCTGGAACGAGGACAACTTCGCCCTGGAGTTCCGGCGGAACAACCAGCGGCTGTTCTCGGCGCTGCAGCGGCGGTGGGCGCCGGCCCCGCCGAACCTGGACGACACGTTCCGCGACTCGACCGCGGCGTGGGTCGCGTTCCAGGACATGCTCCGCACCCAGACCGAGCTGTCCGGGCTAAGCGCGCAGGTCTACCCGGAGTGGGAGCAGCTGCGGCTCCCGGCTGGCGGCGCCGCGGCCGACGACCGGGCGGTGGTGCACGCCGTCGCCAAGATGCTCCAGATCATGGAGGACACGTGGATGGGGCTGAAGCTCGGCGGGTACCGCGGGCTGCCGGTCACCCGCGGGTGGATGAGCGTGTTCCGCCGGTGGGCGGCGACCGACGCGGTGCGCCGGTGCTGGCCGGCCCTACGCGTCGAGTTCAGCCAGGACTTCGTGAAGTTCTGCGAGACGGAGCTGGGCCTCGGTTACGACACCGCCGCCGTCCGCTGCACCGCCGCGGGCACCGCGTTCGAGACGGCGGCCGTGGAGACCCTGGGCGCCGAGTACGCCCGGGAGTGGCCCGAGCAGGCGTCGCTCGCCGACCGGCTCAATGTCGCGGGGAAGACGTGGCCGGGCGGAACGGCCGCGCTGCCGAAGTGGCTGTTCGTCCTGGCCCCGGACGGGCCGACAAAGGTGAAGGTGGAGGACCGGGCCGACCGGTTCCCGTGCGGGATCGCGTTCGCGCGGGTGGTGCCGGACGACGGGCGGACGCACGTCTACGAGGTGTTCATCTGGATCCGCCGGGCGTATCGGTCGATGGGGATCGCCAGCCGCAGCGCGCTCGGCCTTGTGGCCTAGTTCGAGAGGCTCGTCAGCGGGCGGACGACGGAGGAGTTCACGCTGGTGGCGACGTTCCCGGCCGGGAAAGACGCACACGGCCACTCCGAGGAGCTGGAGATGTGGAAGAGCTTCTTCAGCCACTTCGACTTCTGCAACCCGGTCCCGGGCGGCAAGGCCGGCATGGACGGCAAGTGGCGGATGGAGCGGACGTTCGCGCGCGCCGGCGGCGCGCCACCGCAACCGGGGTGACGCGTCGGTCGGCCCCTTTAACTCGGAACGAGGAGGAACCCGTGGGACTCACGCGTCGGGACGCGATCCGGGCGGCCGGGGTGGCCGCCCTCCCCCTGGCCGCGACCGAGGGGCGGGCCGCCACCCCGCGCGGCCGTTACCTGATCCTCGCCTGCGACGGCGGCGTCCGAGGGTATCTCACCGCGCGGCTGATCAAGGAACTCGATCAGGCCACCGGCTTCCTCCGCCAGGTCGACCTGTTCGCCGGCACCTCGACCGGCGGCATCATCGCCCTCGGGCTGGCGGACGACCGCGTCGGGATCGACCGGCTCGTCGAGCTGTACCAGACGAAGGCGCGCGAGATCTTCAGCCCGGCCAACCCCCCGGAGTTGGCGAACCCGTCGGCGACCGTCGCCGAGAGCACTGTCAAGGATCTTGTCCGCAGGCGGTGGCCCGGCGCGGACTGGGGGAGCAGTCGCTGCGGAAGCTGTACGCGGTCAAGTACTCGCGGGAAGGCCTGAAAACCGCCGTCGAAAGGGTCTTCCGCGAGAACCTGCTGCTGAGCGAGGTAACCCGCAAGGTGCTGGTCACCACCTTCCGGCTGGACGGCCCGCGGAGCTGGGAGCCGCTGCGGCTCGACAACCTGCCGGGGCCGGACGCCTCCCCGGCCGGCGTCCGGGTGGTGGACGCAACCCTGTGCAAAAGCGCCGTCCTGACGCACCTCGAGCCGTACCGCCTCAAGGGCGTCGGGTACCTGTCGGCCCTCACCCAGGCCGACGCCGACAAGGCGATCGGCCGTTTCGACCCCCTCGGGGTGTTAACTGAAGTCTCAAACCTGTTAACTGACTCCTCCCGACTCTCCAGAGAGCGCGAGACTTTCCGCCCCTCCCACCCCAAACCGCACCCACCGGGGCTCCTCGTTCCACCAACCGACCACGCGGTCTGAGACTTTCTTTCACGTCCCCCAATCCCAAACCCTTGCGGAACAAGGGCGGGAAACGCGAACACCCCGGGGCGTCTCTCCCCGGGGTGTGCAGTCAACCAACCTGTCCGCGCAGGGACGCACTCGTTCGTCGAGATGTCCCAGACCGGAAATCTGCCCCGCCTTACTGCCCGAACTCCGGCCACGCCCGACCGATTCGATCTCGCCATCGATTCGAGCTTCAATTGCACCGAGCATTTCTACCGACCCAGACGCTTGTGTATTAGATCAGGGCAAGGCTATCATGATCGCGTCGCTGGCAGGATGTAAGCCGAAGCGAGTCAGCCGATGCCACCTGTCCGCCCGCGTCCTCCGGCCTCGAACGCCGACCGGATCGATCCCGTCGACCCCGGGCGCGCCAGCGGGGCCGGGAGTCCCAGCGCCCGCCGTCTCGACGGGCCAGTTGGCGGACCTGGGGCAACAGCGAGTGTGTTCCTCGCGGCGGTCGAGGGGTGGATCCTCAAGCTCGCCACGCGGCTCGCCCCCCGGCTGGGGATGAGCCCGGCCGAGTTCGCCAACGAGGTCCGGATCGACGTGTTCCTCCACCTCGGCGGGTACGACCCGACCCGCGGGCGGCCGACGACTTGGGTCGCGTGGCGGGTCCGGAAGGTGTTCTCCGAGATCCGCCGCGGACGGCAGCGCCGACGGGCGGTCCACGCCCGGCCGTTCAGCGCGCTCCGGGGGCGGGACCGGGCCGACGAGGGTGGCGACGTGTCCGAGGTCTTGGCGGTGGCCCCGCCCGACCCCCTCGCCGACGGCGGCCGGCTCCGGCGCGGGGAGGACGAGGCGGAGCTCCGGGCGGCGGTGGGTGCGGCAGTTGCCGGCCTGCCCGCGTCCCAGCGGCGGGCGGTCGAGTTGCTGTACGGGATCGGGCGGGAGGCGGTGAACACCCGGGCGGGGCTCGAAGCGATCACGGGCGTCACCGCCCAGGCTGTCCACCTGTCCGCGAAGACCGCCCGCAAGAACCTCCGCCGGTCGGCGCGACTGCGGGCGCTGGCCCGCGACTGTGGCCTGCGACCGGCCGAGGGGCCGGCCGAGGCGTGAGGTTGCGGAGGTGTCGCGGGTGGCGGTCAGGCGTGCGGCTTCCCCATCCCGACCAGCTGCCGCGCGGCGTCCACCAGCTCGGTGGGCCGGAACGGCTTGTGGACGACCCGGACGCCGGGGTCGGCGGCGGCCAGGGCGTTGGCCGCCGGGTCATCCCCGTTGGCCAGCACCACCACTGCCGGCCGGGCCGCCCGGCCGCGGAGGGCCGCGACGGCCTGGGCGGCTGACTCCCCGGGCTCAGTGGCGGCGAGGACGACCACGCGGACGGCAGCGGTCAGATGCCTGTCGATGGCATCGGGGCCGGGCACAGTCACCACCCGGAATCCGGCCCGGGTGAGGGTGAGGCCGATGAGGTCGTTGACCGACGGGGCGGCGTCGGCCGCGAGGGCGAGCGGGCGATCGGGCATGGGCGGTCCGGGCGGGTGGGGCGGACGGCCGGCGGGCGATGCCGGCCGCCGGCGCCATGTTAGACGAGCGCGGGCATCCGAACCGGACAGGAAAAGCCCTGACGGGTCAAATAGTGTCGAAAAGCGTTACCGATGTTTTTCAGTTTTCGACGGGAGTTCGTGTCCGGTTTTCCGGCCGGATTGCAATTGTCCTCGCATGGCGACCGCGCTGGTCCCCGTCGCCGACCTCACCCCCGACCTCCTCCGCGGCGTGTCCTGGGTCCGCGCGCGCGACCCGCGGGGCCCGGGGTTCACGGCCCGGTTCAACCTCCGCCCGGGGGAGGGCGCGGGGTCCGACGCCCCCGGGCTGGAGGTGGCGATCGACCGCGGCCGGCTGGACGCGGACCTCGCCATCCTCCGGGCCGTCTCCGGGCGGCAGTCCCGTCGGGCCGCTGAGGAATTCGTGTCCGGTGCGTTCTACCTGTGGGGCCGGCGCCGGGGCGTGCGGTGGTCACCCGGTGGCCGTACGGACCGCACCACCTGCCACCGGCTCCCCACATCCGGCCGATTCCCGAGCGCGTCCAGTTGAGGGGGAGACGCCGACCCGGCACGCGGCCGGTGCAGATCCCCCGCGCAGCGCGTGCGAGGGGGATTCTTTTTGCCCAGCCTCCGCATGCCGACCCGTCTCGCCACCCTGGCCGCCGTGATCGCCCTCTCCGCCGGCCCCGCGGCCGCCCAGCCGGACACCAAGTCCGGCCCGCCGAAGGCCGGTCCGCCGTCGAGCGCCCCGCAGTTCGTCGTCCAGCCG
>DASPHQ010000871.1:0-2406 GCA_035629595.1 Urbifossiella sp.
GCCCGCTCGCCCTGGAGCGCCCGGCGAAGGTAGTGCCACTCCCACCCGCGCAGGTCGTCCGGCTCGCCGGGCCGCGGCCGCGTCCGCTCCAGCAGCTCGCGGGTCAGCGCCACCTGGCCGGTCTCCAGGGACGCGGCCGCGAGCCCGATGCTGCTCTGGTAGTTCGCCCGCCGCAGGTCGTCGCCGAGCTGCACCGCCGCGACGCGCTCGCGGATCGCCAGCTCCTCCGAGTCGCGCGCCCACCGGCGGGCCATGTCCGACTCGTCCCGCTGCCGCTCGGCCTCGTCCCGAAGCCGGTCCGCCTGGACGGCGAGCGCCGTGCCCATGACCGCCGCCCCCACGACCAGCGCCGCGAACGCCGACCCAACCAGCACCGCCGCTTGGTGCCGCCGGTACAGCTTCTTCAACCGGTAGCCCCACGTCGGCGGACACGCCTCGACCGCGTCGCCGGCCAGGTGGCGCTGCACGTCCTTCGCCAGCCCGGCGGCGCTGTCGTAGCGGCGGTTGCGGTCCTTCTCCAGGCAGCGCATCACGATCCAGTCGAGCTCCCCGCGGACGAGCCCGGCCAGCCGCCCGGGGTCGGTGCCGCGGCGCGCCGACACGCCCGTCAGCGTCGCCCCCAGCGACGTGAGCCGGGTGCTCGGCTTCGGCGGGTCTTCCTCGCGGAGGATGCGGCGGATCTCGTCGAACGCCGCCTTGCGGAAGCGGTCGCCGTCGAACGGCGTGGTGCCGGTGAGGAGTTCGTACAGCAGCACGCCGAGGGCGTACACGTCGGCCCGGGTGTCCACGTCGAGCTGGTTCACCTCCGCCTGCTCGGGGCTCATGTACAGCGGCGTCCCGATCATCTGCGCGAACCGCGTGTAGATCGTCTTGTCGGTCAGCGACTGGCCCACCGCCTTCGCCACGCCGAAGTCGATGACCTTCACCACCGGCACGCCGTCGTGCGGGGCGACGAGCACGTTCGACGGCTTGATGTCGCGGTGGATGACGCCCTTCTGGTGCGCGTGCTGCACCGCCTGGCACACCTGCACGAAGAGCGCGAGGCGCTCCCGCGGGGCGAGCTTCTGCTGGTCGCAGTACTCGGTGATCGGCAGGCCGCGGACGAGTTCCATCACGAAGTACGGCCGGCCCTCGGGCGTGGCGCCGGCGTCGAGTACCTTGGCGATGTGCGGGTGGTCCATGAGCGCCAGCGCCTGCCGCTCGGCCTCGAACCGGGCGACCACCTGCCGCGTGTCCATGCCCGGCTTGATGACCTTCACCGCCACCTTGCGCCGCACCGGTTCGGTCTGCTCGGCGACGAACACGAGGCCCATGCCGCCCTCGCCGATCTGCTCCATCAGCCGGTACGGCCCGACGCGGTCGCCGACGGCGGCGGGGGGGCCGTCGTCGGACTCGTAGCGGCCGGTCGCGCCCAAGTCGGCCGGCGGGTGGTCGAGCGGGTTCGACGCGGCGTGGGCGGCCAGCAGCGCCTCGACCCCGGCGCGGAGGCCGGGGTTGCCGGCGCAGGCGCGGTCGAGGTACGCGCCGCGGTCGGCGGGGCTGGGGATGGCGAGAGCGGCGGCAAAGACAGACTCGTCGGTCACGGCGGGCTCCGCGCACGGTGGGGGTCACACCACCATGCGCAGAAGCGGATCACGACGCACCAAAAAACCGCGTCAGGCGACGAACACCAGGCTCATGCAGGTCACGCCCGACTCCGCCTTGTGGAGTTCCGACACGTCCACCGGGACGACGCGGTGCCCGAGGCCGCGGACGAGCGCCGTGGTTTCGGGGAAGGCCGCGCTCACGACGACCGCGCCGGGGAGCCGCAGGACGTTCGCCCCGAACGGCTCGGCGGCCGGCACGTCGATCAGCCGCAGGCCCGCGAACGGGCCGGCGTCCGCCCACGCCCGGTTGACCAGCACCGTGTCGTCGTCCGGCGCACACGCGGCCGTCTTCAGGTGGAGGCTCCCGGTCACGCGTACCGGCACGACCCCATACCCGAGCGGTTCGACGAGCTGCCGCAGCGCGGCGACTCCGGCGGGCGTCGTCCGGCCGGACAGCCCCACGAACAGCGTGCGGCCGACGCGGAGCACGTCGCCGCCGTCGAGGGAGGCGTCGGCCGGGAGGCGGGCGAGCGGCCGGAACGGGGCGAGCGCCGCCTCGACCGCGGCCCGCTCCCCGCGGCGAGACGGCGGCGCCGGCGAGGTCAGCACCGCCGCCTCGTCGAGCACCACGGCCGTGTCTTCGACGAAGACGCCGTCGGGGAGCGCCGGGTCGGCCGGGAGGGTCACGACGCGCACCCCGAGTTCGCGCAGCACGGCCTGATACGCCCCGTGCTGCGCGAGCGCGAGGGCGGCGTCGATCGGCCGGCGCGGCAGGTGTGTGAGCTCGCACCGGGCGAGTTCCGGGCCGGGGGAGCGGGTG
>DASPHQ010000872.1:0-5489 GCA_035629595.1 Urbifossiella sp.
CAGGTCGGCCCGCAGCTCCCGCGGCGGCACCAGCCGGCCGTCGATGGCCTGGCGGAGAATCTCCACGTCCGAGGCGCCGTCGAACGGGGGTCGGCCGGCGAGGAGTTCGTAGAGCATGACGCCGAGGGCGTACACGTCGGCGCGCACGTCCACGTCCTCGTGGCGGCCCTGGGCCTGCTCGGGGGCCATGTACCGCGGCGTGCCGAGCACCTGGCGGGTAGCCGACTCGCCCGGGGCGGGGGCGGCGAGCTTGGCGAGGCCGAAGTCGAGGACGCGCGGGACATAGTGCTCGCCGCGGAGGTGGACCGACCCGGGCGGCGGCCCCTGCTCGACCGGAAACCCCTTCGACTCCATCAGCAGGATGTTGTTCGGCTTCAGGTCGCGGTGCAGCACCCCGCGGTCGTGGGCGTGCTGGACGGCGTCGGAAATGGTAGCGATCAGTCGAGCCGCCTGTCGCGCCGGGACCGGGTACGCCTGGCGGTCGAGCCAGTCGGCGAGCGTCTTGCCGGGGCAGTACGCGGTGGCGACGTAGGTGAGCGGCCCGATCTCGCCGGACTCGTAGACGGGGACGAGGTTGGGGTGGTCGAACTCGGCCGCGGCCCGGGCCTCGCGCGCCAGCCGGCGGCGGGCGTCGGCGCTCATGAGCATCTCGGGCCGCGGCATCTTCAGCGCGACCTCGCGCTTGAGCTTCGGGTCGTAGGCGAGGAAGACGATGCCGCAGCCGCCCTTGCCGAGCTGGCGGCGCAGTTCGTACCGGCCGAGGCGGTGCGGCCCGGTCGGCGGCGGCGGGGTGTGCGGGTCGGGGATGAGTTCGCTGAGCGACCCCTCGTTCGGCGGCAGGAGGCCGATGGTGGGGGCCTTGCCGTCGGCGGTGCCGATGTCCTGGTCGTAGGCCGCGAGGACGCGCGCCAGGTGTTCGTCCAGGTGGAGCGATTCGCCCGAACTCATGCGGTGTGGCCGTGTGACGTGGGCCTGGGCGGCGAGTTCGCCCGCGGGTCAGTGTACCATACCGACGACGGCCGGCCCCAACCGATTTCACGACCGGGGGACAGCGATGCGAGCGTTCGTGATCCGCGGCGGCTTCGGCTTCGACAACCTGACGCACGAGGACCGCCCCGATCCCGTGCCCGGTCTGAGTCAGGTGCTGGTGCGCGTGCGGGCGGCGTCGCTGAACTACCGCGACCTGTTGGTGGCGCGCGGCGAGTACAACCCGAAGCTGCCGCTGCCGCGCGTGCTTGGCTCCGACGCGGCCGGGGAGGTGGTGTCGGTCGGCGAGGGCGTCACGAAGTGGAAGCCGGGCGACCGCGTGGTCGGGTGCTTCTTCCAGGATTGGGACACGGGTCTGCTGACCGAGCGGGCGGCACGCTCGGCTCTCGGCGCGGACCGCGACGGCGTATTGGCCGAACTCGTGGTCTACGAGGAAGGGGGACTCGTCGCAGCCCCGAGGCACCTGAACTTCGAGGAAGCCGCGACCTTGCCGTGCGCCGCCGTGACGGCCATGCACGCCCTTCTGGTCGCAGGGGAGTACCACGGTCTGTCGGCGGGTCAGACAGTTTTAGTTCAAGGGACCGGAGGCGTGTCCGTTTTCGCGCTGCAACTGGCAAAGGCAGAAGGGGCGCGTGTCCTTCTTACGACACGGACGAAGGAGAAGGCCGTTCGGGCACGCGCACTCGGCGCCGACGCGGTGTGCGTCACCGCCGAAACACCCGACTGGGACCGTTGGGCTCGGGAGCAGACGGGCAAGGTCGGAGTCGATCTGGTGGTCGAGGTCGGCGGGGCGGGCACGATGGAGAAGTCGCTGCGGGCCGTGCGGTACGGCGGCGATGTCTCCCTGATCGGTGTGCTGTCCGGTCCGGGGGCGTTCAACCCCATCCTCGCGGTGATGAAGGGGGTGACGGTTCACGGCATCTTTGTCGGCTCGCGCGATTACTTCGAGACCCTGAACCACGAACTGCACACACACCAGATCCGCCCCGTCATCGACCGCGTCTTTCCGTTCGCGGAGGCGCGGGCGGCGTTCGACCACCTCGCGGCCGGGGGGCACGTCGGGAAGGTGGTCGTTGCTCTGGGATGAACCCAGAAGCGGTGAGAGCCTGGAAAGCCCACCCGTTGCAACGGGTGGGCTTTGCACCGCTGATGCCCCACGATGACGCGCTCTGGCCTCTCGCGCTCCTCAGCCGTATCCAGGCTGTTTCGTCATCCCCGGAGTGTTCGCGCATGGGCTTCCGCTGCGGCATCGTCGGCCTCCCCAACGTCGGCAAATCGACCCTGTTCAACGCCCTCCTCTCGACCGCCCAGGCCCAGGCGGCGAACTACCCGTTCTGCACCATCGAGCCGAACGTCGGCCGCGTCGAGGTGCCGGACCCACGGCTCGACACACTCGCCCGCCTCGCCGGCTCCGCGAAGCTCATCCCCACGCAGCTCGAGTTCGTGGACATCGCCGGCCTCGTCCGCGGGGCCAGCAAGGGCGAAGGGCTCGGCAACCAGTTCCTCTCGCACATCCGCGAGGTGGACGCCATCCTCTACGTCCTCCGCTGCTTCACCGACGGCGACATCGTCCACGTCGAGGGGAGCGTTGACCCGCTCCGCGACGCCGACGTAGTCGAAACGGAACTGCTGCTCGCCGACCTGGACAGCCTGGAGAAGCGCGTCCCGGCGACGCAGAAGAAGGCGAAGGCCGGCGACCGCGACGCCCAGGAGGTGATCGGCCTCATGGAGCGCGTGCTGAAGGCCGTGTCCGATGGCAGGCCGGCCCGCAGCGTGGAGCCGCGCGACGCCACTGAACAGCGGCTGCTGGCGAACATGCAGCTGCTCACCGCCAAGCCGGTCATGTTCGTGTGCAACGTGGACGAAGCGTCCGCCGCGACCGGGAACGACATGTCGGCGAAGGTGGAGGCGATGGCGACGGAGCGCGGCGCCCCGTGCGTCGTGGTGTCGGCGAAGATCGAGGCCGAAATCTCCGTGCTCCCCGAAGGCGAGAAGGCCGACTTCCTCGCCGCCATCGGGTTGTCGGAAACGGGGCTGGCGCGCGTCGTCCGGGCGGGGTACGGCCTCCTCGACCTGGTGACGTTCTTCACCGTCGGTCCGAAGGAGGCGCGGGCGTGGACGATCCCCGCCGGCACGCTCGCCCCGCAGGCGGCCGGCGTCATCCACACCGACTTCGAGCGGGGCTTCATCCGGGCCGAGACGGTGAGCTTTCCGGACTTCGTGGAGCTGGGCGGCGAGGCCGGCGCGAAGAAGGCCGGCCGCTTCCGCCTGGAGGGGAAGGAGTACCCCGTCCGGGACGGGGACGTGCTGCACTTCCGGTTCAGCGTGTAGTGCATCGCCGCAAGCGGCGATCAGTCAGTTCGGCAGTTCCTTCAGGTAGATGTTCTTGAACCACAGCGGGTCGCCGTGGAACTGTAGCTCAACCGGCCCCGCTGCCGGCAGCGCCTTCCCCTTGTCCCAGTAGTTCGGCAGCGCCGCCCGGTCCACCACCAGCTCGCCGTTCAGCTTCACCGTCACCTTGTCGCCGACCATAGTGATGTGGAACGTGTTCCACTCGCCGACCGGGCGGTCGGCCTTCTTCAGCGGAATCTTGCCGACCTTCTGGCCGGCCTTCAGCGTGGCCGCGTCGTCCTTCGTGTCCGTACCGGCCGGGTACGGGTTGTTCCACAGGGCGCCGGAGCCGGAGTTCTTGTCCACCCCGCGGGCGCCGGGCGAGTTTTCCGAGTCCCAGATCTGCACCTGCGGCTGACCCCGGAGGTACAGGCCGCTGTCGCCCTTCGCCTCGATCTTCCAGTCGAGCAGCAGCTCGAAGTTGGCGTAGTCCTTCTCCGTCACGAGGCTCACGCCCCCCTTGCCGTCGCAGTGGATGGCGCCGTCCACGACCTTCCAGTGCTCGAACGCCGTCTTCGTCCGCGTCGCCTGGAGCTCGGTCAGCTTCTCGGGCGACAGCTTGGCCCGCTCGGCCATCGTGGTGTGCCCCTTCCAGCCGGTCAAATCCTTGCCGTTGAAGAGGGCGACGAACCCGGCCGGCGCCTTCGGGGCGTCGGCGGCGATGCCGACCGGCAGGAACGCGGCGGCGACGGGGAATACCAGCAGGGTGGTTCTCATGGATGTGGCTCCGGGGAGGGATGCCGGGTCAACGTACCCCCCGCCCCGGGGCCGGGCAACGGGAAACCCGCCCCGCGGTTCGCGTTGACAGCGACTTCGGCGGCGGGGTAGAACCACCGGTCAGAATGCCCGGCACCCGCAGGACGCGCCCCATGCCGCAGGCCCTCCCCGCCGCCCCCACCGCGACCGCGCCGCCGGCGGTCGTGGACGTGTCGGTGTGCATCGCCAACTGGAACTGCCGCGAACTCCTCCGCCGCTGCCTCGAATCGCTCTACGACCAGCCGCAGGGCGTGAGCTTCGAGGTCGTCGTGGTGGACAACGGCTCCACCGACGGCGCCGCCGACATGATCGCGGCCGAGTTCCCCGGCGTCCGGCTGGTGCGGAACCGCGACAACCGCGGCTTCTCGAAGGCGAACAACCAGGCCGCCGCGCTGGCGACGGGCCGCTACTTCTTCTTCCTGAACAACGATACCGTGGTGCCGCCGGAGACGCTGCGGAAGTTCCTCGAATTCGCGGAGGCGAACCCCGCCGTCGGCATGGTCGGCCCGCGGCTCCGCGGCGGCGACGGGAATGCCCAGATCTCTTACCGCCGCCGGCCGACGCTCGGGGCGCTGCTCCACCGCGTCAGCCTGCTGCGGTGGACCGGCCTGTTCCGCCGGGCGTACTACGACTACCGCCGCGACACGTTCGACCCCGAGGGCGTGCGGTCGGTCGAGGTGCTGATGGGGGCGGCGGTGTTCCTGCCGCGGGCCGTGTTCGAGGACAGCGGCCGGTGGGACGAGGTGTACCGCTTCGGCGGCGAGGACATCGACCTGTCGACGCAGGTCGGGCGGCACAGCGAACTGGCGTACGTCGGCGACGTGGAGGTGGTGCATTACGGCCGCATGTCGAGCCGGAAGAACATCGGGTTCGCGGCGCCGAACGTGGCGATCGGGTACGTCCACTACTTCCGCAAGGCGGGCGCGACGCCGACGGCCCTGCGGGTGTACAAGCTGCTGGTGACGGTTGACGCCCCCCTCCAGTGCGCGGGGAAGGCCTTGCAGGGGCTCCTCCGGCTGGCCCGCGGGCGGATGGACAAGGCCCGCAAGAGCTGGCTGGCGGCGCAGGGGCTGTGGCACTTCATGACGCGGGAGCTGGTCCGCTTCTGGCGGGCCTGACGGGTTGTGCCGGGATTGCCGCCCCGGGTATGATGGGGCGGGCGGGGGCCGCGGCCGCGCCGCTTGAGCGACCGCCCCCGCCGGGGTACGCTCGACCGGGAGGGATCCCCGGAGCGGGCCCGTACCACCTCCCGGGGATCCCGGCCGTGAGCACCCCCAAGAACCCGTTCACCGCGGTCGACCGCGACCTCCTCAAGCGGTGCCTGGCCAAGGCTCCCGGCTCCTGGAACGACTTCG
>DASPHQ010000873.1:0-3866 GCA_035629595.1 Urbifossiella sp.
AACGGCACCCTGGTGCCGGCGTTCATCGGCGACAACTCCGAGAAGCTCGACGGCTGGGCGACGTGGGGGGCGCTGCTGTTGCCGTACATCGAGCAGACGGGGCAGTACAGCCTGTGGGACCTCCGCTACCCGGCGTCGGCCCAGCCGGCGGCCGCGGTGCAGACCCAGGTGACGATCTACGCCTGCCCGTCGCGGCCGGCGCACGTCCTGAGCGTCGGCGACTTCCGCGCCGACGGCGCTGCCCTCACCGACTACGCGGCGAGCTTCGGCCCGCACGCCGCGTACACGAACTCGCTCGGCGCCGTCATCCCGAGCGTCCCGAACGTGGGCGTGGACGGGTCGGGCAACCCGATCCTCCTCACCTGGCGGGGGCAGCTGAACCTGCTGAGCATCACCGACGGGACGAGCAACACGACGCTGTTCGGCGAGAAGCACGTGCGGCCGAACTCGCTGCGGGGGAAGAACGAGGACCGGAGCGTGTTCGGCGGCAACCGGAACAACACGCGGCGGATGATGGGGATCAGCAACGTGAACGGCGATCAGCGGGCGCTGCTCGGGCCGGACGTGCAGACGCTGGCGGTAGCC
Source organism: Urbifossiella sp. (assembly GCA_035629595.1). GTDB lineage: Bacteria > Planctomycetota > Planctomycetia > Gemmatales > Gemmataceae > Urbifossiella. The sequence goes on from DASPHQ010000873.1 coordinate 586, forward strand.
AACAGCAGCTTCGGCGGCCCGCACACGGGGGTGACGAACTTCGTGTTCGCGGACGGGAGCGTGAAGGCGGTGCGGAACACCGCCCCGCTCGACACGCTGACCCGGCTCGTGGCCCGCAACGACGGGCTCGTCGTGAACGGAGACTTCTAACCGCCTCTTGCGACCTCGCCCGTCATCGTGGAGACTGTGACGTGAGTACTCGCGTGTTCCTGCCCTCGGCCCTCGCAATCGCCCTCGCCGGCTGTTCGTCGTCCGACGGGTTGAAGCCGGTGACCGGCACCGTGACCGTCCCCGGCGACCCGGCCGTGCTCGCCGGCAGCACCGTCGAGGTGGCGCTGGAGTCCGACCCGACGGTGCGGGCGTCCGGGACGATCGAGCCCGACGGCCGGTTCACCCTCGACAGCCTGAAGGACGGAAGAGTTCAACGCGGCGCACCCGAAGGAACCTACAAGGCCCGCATCATCCTCGGGGACGACGACCCGGCGCTGCAGAAGAAGGCCGCGAGGGCCGTGCCCGCGCGGTACGGGCGGTTCGAGACGTCCGGCCTGACGCTCCGCGTCCCCGCGGAGGGGACCGTGACTCTCGCCGTCGCCGCCCGCTGACCCCCAAGCCCGGGGACGGCTGTCCCCGGGCTTTCGCGAATCGAATCACTCACCGGGTTCACCCGTATGCGTCTCTCACTGGTACTCCTGCTCGCGGCCGCCGGCGTCGCTCGCGCCGACGCCGCGCCGCCGGACCCCGCGAAGCGCGAGTTCTTCGAGAAGAAGGTCCGCCCGGTTCTGGCGGGGCACTGCTACGGCTGCCACTCGGCGGACACGAAGCCGGCCGGCGGCCTCCGCGTGGACGACCACCACGGCCTCCTCGCGGGCGGCAACGGCGGCCCCGCGGTCGTCCCCGGACACCCCGAGAAGAGTCTGCTCCTCAAGCGCGTCGCCCACGACGCCAAGAAGCGGATGCCGGCCAAAGGCGAGCCGCTGAGCGACGCCCAGCTCGCCGACCTGACGCAGTGGGTGAAGGACGGCGCCGCGTGGCCGGCCGTCCGCGTGCCGGCCACGCTCGGCAAGGGCCGCCCCGGCTACGACAAGCTCCGCGCCGAGCACTGGGCGTTCCGGCCCGTCGGCACCCCACCCACTCCCGCGGTGAAGGACGCCGCCTGGCCGCGCGACGACATCGACCGCTTCATCCTCGCCGCACTCGACGTGAAGGGGCTGCGTCCCGTCGGCGACGCCGAGCCCGTCACGCTGCTGCGCCGCGTCACGTTCGACTTGACCGGCCTGCCGCCGACGCCCGCGGAAGTCGATGCGTTCGTCCGCAACCCATCGCTCCCCGCGCTGGTCGATCGACTGCTCGCGTCGTCAGCGTTCGGCGAGCGCTGGGGCCGGCACTGGCTCGACGCCGCCCGCTACGGCGAGAGCACCGGGCCGAGCCGCAACATCCCGTACCCGCACGCCTGGCGCTACCGCGACTACGTCATCGACGCCGTCAACGCCGACGTGCCGTACGACCGCTTCGTCCGCGAGCAGCTGGCCGGCGACCTGCTGGCGGCCGAGACAGACGCCGAGCGCGACCGGCTCCGCACCGCGACCGGCTTCCTGGCGCTCGGCGTGAAGGACGTGAACCAGCGGTTCAAGGTCCGCTACGAGATGGACAACGTGGACGAGCAGATCGACGCGCTCACGCGCTCGACGATCGGCCTGACGGTCAGCTGCGCCCGCTGCCACGACCACAAGTTCGACCCGATCCCGACCACCGACTACTACGCGCTGGCCGGCATCCTCACCAGCACGGACGCGACCGCCGGCCTGCGCAACAAGATGGGCGGCGGCGGGCTCGACTACTACGCCCCGGACGGCCTCGTGCGCCTCTCGGGCGAGGCACCCCCGGCGCCGGCCGCTGTGGTGGCGAAGGCGAAGGCCGAGCTCGACACCACGAAGAAGGCGTGGGACGCGATCCGCGGCACGCCCGAGGGGCTGAAGAAGGCCGCCGACGGGCTGCCGACGCAGCGGCCGTTCCGGCTGAAGTTCGAGAAGGCCCAGGCCGACTTCCAGGCACTGACCGACCCCGCCGCCCGCGGCCACGCCGTCCACGGCGCCCGCGAGGGGAAGGTGGGCGACACCGCGGTCCGCCTCCGCGGCGAGGCCGAGAAGCTGGGACCGGTCGTGCCGCGCGGCTTCCTCACGGCGTTCCCGGTCCCTGGTGCCCCCGCGGTGAACCCGAAGGAGAGCGGCCGCCGCGAGCTGGCCGACTGGCTCGTCAGCCCGAGCAACCCGCTGACGGCCCGCGTCGCGGTCAACCGCGTGTGGGGCCACCTGTTCGGCCGCGGGCTCGTCAACACGCTCGACAACTTCGGCGTCATGGGCGACACGCCGTCGCACCCGGAGCTGCTCGACCACCTGGCTGGGCGCTTCGTTCGCGACGGCTGGTCGCTCAAGCGGCTGGTGCGGACGCTGGTGCTCACCCGCGCCTACGGGCTGAGTTCCGAAGCGCCTGCGGCCAACCGCGCGGCCGACCCCGGCAACGTGCTCCTGTGGCGGCACGCCCCGCGGCGCCTCGAAGCGGAGGAGTTGCGCGACGCGGTGCTGGCGTCGGCCGGCACCCTCGACCGCACCCGCCCCGCGGGTTCGCCCGCGCAGGCGCTGAAGATGATCGAGATGCGCGACAACGGCCCCGAGGCGAAGGGCGTTCACGACGCCGCGGACAGGAGCCGCGTGCGGAGCGTGTACCTGCCGCTGCTCCGCGGCGTGACGCCGAAGGCGCTGGAGGTGTTCGACCCCGCCGACCAGACTCTCGTGACGGTGCAGCGCGACACGACCACGGTCCCCGGTCAGGCGCTGTTCCTGCTGAACTCGCCGTTCGTGCGCCGCAACGCGCTGGCGCTCGCGGACCGGCTGCTGGCCGCGAAGGGCGACGACGCCGACCGCGTGACGACCGCGTATCGGCTGACGCTCGGCCGCGCCCCGTCGAAGGCCGAGGTCGAGCGGGCGCTGGGCTTCGTGGGCGAGTACGAGTCGGCATATAGGGCCGAGCCGCAGCCGCTGCCACCTGTCGCGCGGCCGGCGGCGCCGCCGCAACCGAAGCGGCCGGCGGCGGAGGTGATCGACCCCGACCAGATCGACCAGACCGGCGAGGCGGTGACCGAGGACGTGGTCCGCCCGCGCGACGCCCGCGCCGCCGCGTGGCTGGCGCTGGCCCAGGCGCTCTACGGCAGCGCGGAGTTCCGGTACGTCAAATAGCCCCCCAAAGCCCGGGGACGGCCGTCCCCGGGCTTTCGCCCCACCGAA
>DASPHQ010000874.1:0-2129 GCA_035629595.1 Urbifossiella sp.
CATCACCGTGTGGGTCGGCCGCATGCTATGGATCGCGGCCGTGTGCGGCGGGGTGTTCGGGCTGCTCGGCGGCGTCCTCATCGACCGCCTCGGCCGCAAGCGGGTGATGGTCGGCAGCATCCTCATCTACTCGTTCAGCCCGGTCGCGGCGGCGTTCAGCACCGAGCTGTGGGTGCTCGTGCTGTTCCGCTGCACCACGTTCATCGGCGTGTGCGTCGAGATGGTGGCCGCGGTGACGTGGCTGGCCGAACTGTTCGAGGACAAGAAGGCCCGCCAGCGCGCCATCGGCTGGACGCTGGCGTTCGCCTCGGTCGGCGGCCTGTTCGTGTCGCTGGTGAACAAGTTCGCCGTCGCCCACGGTGCGTCGCTGCCCGCCCTTCCGCTGCCGGAAGGCTTCGACCAACACGCCCCGTGGCGGTACACGCTCCTGACCGGCCTCGTGCCCGGCGTGTTCATCGCGCTGCTGCTGCCGTTCGTGCCCGAGTCGCGGGTGTGGGCGGCGAAGAAGGCCGCGGGGAGCCTCCGCCGGCCGGCGTTCGGCGAGTTGTTCGCCCCCGGCCTCATCCGCGTGACGCTGGTGTCCACGGCGCTGTCGGCGTGCGGGTACGCTGCCGCATTCGGCGCGCTCCAACTCACTCCGCCGCGGATCGTGCCGGGCCTACCGGAGTTCGCCGAGACGCGCGCCAAGCTGGGCAAGGAGGCGAAGCGCCTCAAGGACCGCGAGGAACTGCTGAAACAGGAGACGGACGAGAAGTCGAAACAGTCCGGCGCCGAGACCGTGAAGGCGGGCTACGCGCGCCTCAAAGGCGAGAAGGGCGAGTTGAAGAAGGCCGGCCAGGACCGCGGGGCGACTGTGCAGTTCTGGCAGGAACTCGGCGGCCTCACCGGGCGCATCCTGCTGGCGCTGCTCGTCGTCTACGTCGCGGGGCGGCTGCTGCTGCGGCTGTTTGTTGTGCCGGGGTTGATCTTCTTCCCCGTGACGTACTACCTGCTGTTCCCCGACGAACCCGGCCTGTTCGTGGTCGGCATCTTCCTCTGCGGGCTCTGCACGGTCGCGCAGTTCAGCTACTTCGGCGAGTACCTGCCGAAGGCGTTCCCGCTCCACCTCCGCGGCACCGGCGGCAGTTTCGCCCTGAACGTCGGCGGCCGGATGGTCGGCACCTCGGCTGCGTTCCTCACCTCGAACGTCATCGCCCCGCTGATGCCGACGGAGAATCCGTTCCGGCAGGTGGCGATGGCCGCGGCCGTGGTCGGCGGCGGGGCGTTCCTCCTGGCGCTCGTCCTGTCGTTCGTGCTGCCGGAGGTGAACGAGGATGCCGAATCGCCCGGTGGGGGGTGATTTTAACCGGGATTATTGTTTCCGCCGCCCCCCCACCGGGTCGCGGAAACATGTCACGCCGTCATAGTGATTTCAGAGCGAACGTACCCCGCGGCCGAAGTTTCGGCGGAGCAGCAGGTTCGGCGAGCCGACCGCCGTCAGGCGGCGGGTGAAGAACGTGTAAGCGCCCACCGCTTCCCCCGGTATCCGGTACTCTGAGCGTGACGCCGCCCCGCCGGCATGACGTTCGCTGCCGGTCCGCGGGTCGGCGGTCCTGAAATCCGGGTTCGTTTATGCAGCTCCCATTCGGTCGCGCGGCCCTGCTCGGCGCCCTTCTCGTTGCGCTCGCCGGAACCGCCCCGGGGTGCAACAAGGCGAAAGAAGCGCCGCCGCCGCCGCCGCCGCCGAAGGTCGGCGTCGCGAAGCCGACGGTCGCCCCCGTCCTCGGCTACTACGAGTACAACGGCACGCTCGAAACCACGAAGGCCGTCGAGGTCCGCGCCCGCGTCAAGGGGTTCCTGACGAAGGTGTTCTTCACCGAGGGAACGGAGGTCCGCGGCCCCAGCCCCGACGCCGCGGACGAGGACCAGAAGAAGGGCGAGAAGCTCTACGCCATCGACCAGCGCGAGCTCACGACAGCCTTGCGCAAGGCCGACGCCGAGCGCGCCAAGGCCGACGCCGACGTCGGCAACTGGAAGGCCCAGATCAAGCTCGCCACCGCCGAGCTGGAGCGGCTGACGCAGGCCGGCAGCGCCGCGTCGAAGACCGAGCTCGACAAGGCGAAGGCGACCCTGGAAGTGAACGAGGCCGA
>DASPHQ010000875.1:0-7069 GCA_035629595.1 Urbifossiella sp.
GGGCGGCCGCGTCGGCGGTCGCGGTGAGGGCGAGGGACAGCCCGACGAGCCCGATGACGACCGGGAGGACGAACACGGCCCACGCCTGTTTGGGGTGGCTGACGGTGCCGTGGAGGTAGAACAGTGCGAGCACCCAGGCGAGCAGCAGGAGTGACCCGTAGGGGGCGGCGGGGGTGGGCGGGTTGAGCAGGAGGTACGCGGTGTGGGCGGCGACGCCGGCGGCGCCGACGGCGACGCCGGCGACGCGCCAGCCGCGGCCGGGCCAGAACAGGCGGGCGACCTCCAGCGCGAACGCGAGGAGGTAGCTGAGCCCGAAGCAGGCGTGGGTAATGCCCTGGAGGGGCGGGACCGTCATCGGTGCGGCGGGGCTCGGGGGTCTGTCGCGGGGCGGGTAGGGGGATTATACTCGCGGCGACGACCCGCGTTCGGAGGCTCCCCGTGCCGACCGTCCTTTTCGTGTACGGCACCCTGAAGAGCGGCCACGCCGCCCACGACCTCCTCGCCGATCAGCATTACCTCGGCCTCGCGGTTACCGCTCCGCGCTACCGCCTCGTAGACCTGGGGCCGTACCCCGGCCTCGTTCTTGACGAGGAGAACGGCCTGCCCGTGACCGGCGAACTGTGGGAGGTGACGGACGAGCGGGTAAAGGAGCTCGACATCTTCGAGGGGTGCCCGCGGCTGTACCGGCGCGAGTCGGTGGAGGTGGCCGGCGCCGGGCCGGTTGAAGCGTACTTCTACGCCCGGCCGGTGCCGCCGCGGGCGCCGACCGGCGCCGCGTGGCCGCTTCCGGCAGTCTAGCCAGACGGCTTTCAGCCTAACAACCGGGGGACCAACATGACCTCAAGTGGTATCCCTTTGTGGCTCACGCCTTCATTGAGTTTGAGTTTCATCAGATCGCCCTCTTCTCGCATGAAGTTCAGCGGATAGCGCGGTGGCAATACCCTACCGCGGAGGAATCGAACCTGCGTATCGCTAAGCCCCTCAATAACCTGGGGCGGCAACCAGAGCCCGTTACGAGTTCTGTTCCATGGGGCCACGACGTAGTTGAATAGCCCGCCGCGGTACAGGAGCGATCGGATCTCTTCAGCCCTGAGTTCAATTACCGTCATTGTGGATTCTCTCTTCCGACACGACTACGAGCGCCGCGTCACCGCTGCGTTAGGTCGGGTCACCCGCGGCGCCATTGTCCGGCGGCACCGGGCCGTACCCCTTCGGCGCCGGCGGGTGCTCCTTCGACCCGCCCAGCACGTCGCCGCACACCTGATACTTGAAGTTGCCGATCGTCAGCTCGTCGCCCGGGACCAGCTTCCCCTCGGCGACGCGCTGGCCGTTCACCCGAACGCCGTTCGTGCTGCCGAGGTCGCGGACGACGAGGTAGTCGTTCACCTGCGCCACGCAGCAGTGCCGCCGCGACACCTTTTTGGAATGGAGCTGCACGTCGCACTCCTCGTGGCGGCCGAACAGGAGGATCGGCTTGTCCACCAGGATGCTCGGGCCGTCGGTCAGGGACAGGAGGTGAACGGGCATGACGGAATGATACCGCGCGACAGACGCGCGGGCGAAGCCCACCCGCCCCGGCGGGTGGGCTTTCAGCCCATGCCCCTGCCGATAGAGTAACCCCGGTCCCCTCCCACGGGCGGAAAGCATGGCCGACCTCGCGTTCCAGCGGTGCATCGACCCCCGGTGCGGGGCCACGGCCGACCTGTCCGACACGTCGTTCCGCTGCCCCAAGTGCGGCGGCCTCCTCGACCTCGCCTACGACTGGGACCGCCTCCCCGTCCCGAAGTCGCTCAAGGAGTTCGAGGCCGCGTGGGCCAACCGGTCCGACCCACTCGACTTCTCCGGCGTGTGGCGCTTCCGCCGGCTGTTCCCGTTCGCCACCGACGACAAGGTGATGACCGTCGGCGAGGGGCAGACGCTCTGCCAGCGCGCCGACCACGTCGCGGCGTACGCCGGGATGAACCCCGGCTGCCTGTACCTCCAGTACGAGGGGATGAACCCGAGCGGCAGCTTCAAGGACAACGGCATGACCGCGGCATTCACCCACGCCCGCATGGTGAACGCCCGCCGGGCCGCGTGCGCCAGCACCGGCAACACCAGCGCCAGCCTCGCCGTGTACTGCTCGGTCACGCAGTTGATGCGCGCCGTCATCTTCATCGGCTCGGGGAAGATCAGCTACGGCAAGCTGTCGCAGGCGCTCGACTACGGGGCGCTCACCGTGCAGATCGCCGGCGACTTCGACGACGCCCTCCGCCGCGTGCAGGAGGTGAGCAGCCGGCTCGGCATCTACCTGGTCAACAGCGTGAACCCGTTCCGCCTCGAAGGGCAGAAGACGATCATGCTGCGCATCCTGGAGGCGCTGCGCTGGGAGGTGCCCGACTGGATCGTGGTGCCGGGCGGGAACCTGGGGAACGTGTCGGCCTTCGGGAAGGCGTTCGCGGAGCTGCGCGACCTGGGCCTGATCGACCGCGCGCCGCGGCTGGCGGTGGTGAACGCGGCGGGGGCGAACACGTTCTACCAGCTCTACGAGAAGCAGGGCGTGCGCTGGAACGGCGGCGCGTTCGACGCCCCGAAGATCGACCGGTACATGACGGCGATGGACGCGGCGAACCTGCGGGCGGACACGCTGGCGAGCGCGATCGAGATCAACCGCCCGGTGAACCTGCCGAAGGCCCTGCGGGCGCTGGAGCGCTGCGGCGGCGTGGTCCGCGAGGCGACCGACGCCGAGATCCTGGACGCGAAGGCGACGGTGGGGGCCGGCGGCCTCGGCTGTGAGCCGGCGAGCGGGGCGAGCGTGGCGGGCCTGTTGAAGCTGGTAAAGGAGGGCGTGATCGCCCCGAGCGACCGGGTGGTGTGCGTGCTGACGGGCCACGTGTTGAAGGACCCGGACGCGACGGTGGCGTACCACACGGCCGACCCGGCGCACTTCGCCGAGAAGCTCGGCAAGCGCGGGGTGAAGCGGGTGCAGTTCGCCAACCGCGCCGTGCAGGTGCCGAACGACCTGGCCGAGATCGTGAAGGCGATCGAGCTGTACGCCTGACCGCGTGGGTGCGGTATGATGGGGGCGGAGGTGCGACGATGGCGAAGATCACCCTCGACGTGTTGGAGTTGCCGGATCGGGCGCTTGAGGTCATGGAGTGGCTCGCAGCCGGGGATAAGGTCGTGCTGACGGTCGGTGGCCGGCCGACGTTCCTGCTCGGCCTGACGACGAACTACCCCGACCCACTGGCGGGCAACATGCCGCCCCGCGTCCTCGGGATGCACCCCGGTGCGATGACCATGACCCCGGACTTCAACGACCCGGTGTCGGAAGCGATGGCGGACGGCCCGGTATGAATGTACTCCTCGACACCTGCACGTTCATCTGGTTGGTGTCCGACCCGTCGCAGGTGTCGCCGCGTGCCGCTTCACTCATCAAGAACCGGGCTAATCAGGTGTGGATCAGCCCCGTCAACGTGTGGGAAATCATCACCAAGCGGCGGAGCCGGAAGCTGGTGTTGAAGGGCAAGATCAGCCGGATCGTCCGGGAGCAGGTTCGGAAAAACGCACTCCGCGTCCTTCCCGTCCGGCTCAAACACGTCCTCGCGAACCGCACGCTCCCGCTCATCCACAAAGACCCGTTCGACCGGATCCTGATCTGCCAGGCACTCGCCGCGGGGCTCACGATTCTCACCCCCGACCACCAAATCCGCCAGTACCCCGTCCCGACCGAGTGGTAGCTACTTGGCCGGCCACAGCACGCGGCCCGGGGTCGTCGTGCGGACCGAGTACAGCACCCCGCCGCCGGTCACGTACAGCGTCCGCCGGTCGGCGCCGCCGAAGGCGCAATTCGTCACCTCGTCGGTCGGCACCGGCAGGAACGCCAGCCGCTTGCCGTCGGCCGGGTCGATGACGTAGATGCCGCCCTTCACGTCGGCGGCGGGCTCCGCGGGCGGGTTCGCTTTGTTCAGCCCGCCGGCGACGTACAGCCGACCCTTCGCGTCCTGCTTCACGCCGTCCGGGCCGCGGCCGGTGCCCCAGTCATACAGCAGCTTCTTCTCGCCGACCGTGCCGTCGGCCTTCAGGTCGAACCGCCACAGCTTGCGGGCCCCGCCGACGCCGTTGTTGTTGTCGGCCACGAACAGGAACTTGTCGTCGGCCGACACCAGCACGCCGTTGGCCCGCTCCACCTCCCGGCCGACGACGCGGTGGACGCTGCCGTCCGGGTCGATGCGGTAGACGCCCTCGACGGTGTTGCCGGCGGCGTCGCGCTGCTGCATGTCGTCGCGCGGGCCGTAGCGCGGGTCGGAGAAGTAGATCCGGCCCTTCGAGTCGATGGTCAGGTCGTTCGGCTGGTTGTACTTCTTGCCGCCGAACGAGTCGGTCAGCACCGTCACCTTGCCGTCGCGGTCGGTGCGGGTGACGCGGCGCTGCACCGGCTCGCAGGCGACGAGCCGGCCCTGGCGGTCGAACAGGAGGCCGTTGGTGCCGGCCTTCGCGCGCCACACCGACGACGTGCCGTCGGGCGCGAGCCGGTGGATGTGGCCGGTGTGGCCGCTGGTGAGGACGCCGAGGTCGGGGTCCCACGCGGGTCCCTCGCCGGCCGTGTCCTTCGCCGCCAGCACGGTGAGTTTGGCGCCGGGCTCGAAGATCGGCTCCGGCGCCTGGGCCGCGAACGGGGCGAGGAGGCAAGAGACGGGAATCACCAGTCCGAGCAACCCCTCAAACCGTGTCATGTGAAGTCTCCTGTTCCCGGTCTCCTGTCGGAGTGTATCCGCGCCGACCGCGGTGTGCTATCTTGTCCGCTTCTCTCAGGAGTACGCGATGGGACAGCCGGGGCGGGTGCCGGGCCGGGCGTGGGTGGTCACCGGGGCCGGGGTCGCGGTCAACCTGTGCCTCGGCATCCTCTACGCCTGGAGCGTCTGGAAGGGCGCCCTCCTCGCCCCGAAGGGAGCCTCGCCCGGCGACCCGATGGACGGGGCGAACGTCGGCTGGCACTACCTGTCGGACGCCGAGGCGACCTGGGCCTACGCCATCTGCGGGTTCACGTTCGCCCTGTTCATGATCCCCGGCGGGCGGCTCCAGGACCGCTACGGCCCGCGCGTCGGCGCCACCTTCGCCGGCCTCTGCCTCGGCCTCGGGTGCGTCCTCGCCGGCGTGATGAAGAGCTACTTCGGCCTCGTGATCGGCTTCGGCCTGCTCGGCGGCATCGGCATGGGGCTCGGGTACGCGGCGGCGACGCCGGCGGCGGTGCGGTGGTTCGGCCCGCACCGCCGCGGGCTCATCGTCGGGCTCGTCGTCGGCGGGTACGGCGGGGCCGCGGTGTACATCGCCCCGCTGGCGAAGCAGCTCATCGCGGAGGGCGGCCTCACCACCAGCTTCGTCGCGCTCGGTGTGCTGTTCGCCACGGTCATCGTCGTCGCCGCGCAGTTCCTGAAGATGCCGCCGGCCGACTACGTGCCGCCGGGCGCGGCCGTCGGCAGCGCGGCCGCCGCGAAGCCGGTGGTCGCGGACGTGCCGGCTTCGCAGGTGGTGCGGACGTGGCAGTTCCCGGCGCTGGTGGGGCTGTTCGTCGGGTCGGCGCAGGCCGGGCTGCTGGTGATCGCCAACGCGGCGCCGATCCTGAACAAGACCGCCACCGGCATCGCCTTCTTCGCCGCGAACGCGTGGCTGCTGGCGGCCTACGGCGGCGTCGTGAACGCGAGCGGCCGGGTCGGCACCGGCACCTACTCGGACCGCGTCGGCCGGGTGAACGCGTTCGGCCTGAACGGGTTGGCCGCGGCCGCGTGCCTGTTCGCGCTGCCGGCCGTGATCGCCGCCGAGAACGTGTGGCTGCTGTTCCTGGCCGTCGGCGTGGTGTACTGGCAGTACGGCGGCACGCTGGCGCTGATGCCGGCGTGGACGGCCGACTTCTTCGGCTCGAAGAACCTGGGCCTGAACTACGGGCTGGTGTTCCTCGGCTGGGGGATCGCGTTCTTCGTCCCGCAGATCGCCGGGTTCATCAAGGACGCGACCGGTACGCTCGACGGCGCGTTCTACCTGTCGGGCGGGCTCTTGGTCGCGGCGGTGGTGGGGAGCCGGTTCGTGGTGAAGCCCATCGATCGCCCCGGCGAGCGGCCGGCGTGAGCCGGCTGTTCCTTCACGCATCAGACGCGCTCGGCAACAGCCGGCTCACGCCGGCCGCTCGCCCAGCAGCAAGTACCCGTAGTCGCCGCCGCCCATCGTGTGGATCGTTCGGACATCGACGACGCGGAATCCCGCAACGCGGAGCATCCGCACGGCCCCGCGGCGGGTGAAGTGGTGGAGCGTCAGCGGCGCGCCGCCGTAGGCCTGCGGCATCGTCACGTCGCCCGCGTCGGCGCGGCGCAGCAGCGTGCGTAGGCGCTGTCGCCACACCACGCCCCGACCGAGGCCGCGGAAGAAGCGGTTGTGGGCGTGCAGCACGAACCGCCCACCCGGCTTCAACAGGCGGAATGCGTTGGCGATCACCTTGGCGCGGTTGTCCGCGCCGCGCACCATGCCGAGGGTGCTGAACAGACACGCGGCGTACTCGAACGACTGGTCCGACAGGTCGGCCAGCTCGACGAGGTTCGCCGCCTTCCAGTCACACGACACCCCAACGGCGGAGGCGTTCGCGCGGGCCTGCACCAGCATCGGTTCCGACAGGTCCACGCCGACGCAGGTGTACCCCTTCGCCGCGAAGTGGAGGCACAGCCGGCCGGTGCCGCAGCCCAGGTCGAGCAGCCGCCCCGGGGTCGGGAAGGCGCGCTCGCAGAAGGCGACATCGGCGCGGGCGAGCGGCGACGTGGCCATCTGGGCGTCGTACCCGGCGACCATGTCGGCGGCGCGGAGGTAGTCCCACAGGCCGCGGTCGACGCCGGGCGGGAGTTGCCAGTCGGGAATCATCGGATTACCTACAAGATCGTCGCCGGCCTCCGAATTACGGATAAGCCCGCCGCCGCCCGGCGGCATCGCCCGACCTCGCGCCCCGCGGTGCCGCCGTGGATGACCCGACCCACTGGTTCGGCGTAACCGAACAGATCCACAACGCCCTCGAACTGGCCGACCAGAAGGTCGTCGGCATCCTGAC
>DASPHQ010000876.1:0-8679 GCA_035629595.1 Urbifossiella sp.
CCGGTGGTCAAGGTGTTCGGCGGGCAGACGTTCAAGGAGTTGGCCAGCTTCTTCGCCTCCGAGGAGTCGTTCCGCGGCGGCGTCGAGGTGGCGGTCGGCGACCTGGACGGCGACGGCAAGGCCGAGGTCGTGACCGGGACCGGGGCCGGCGGCGGCCCGGTGGTGCGCGTGTTCCGCAGCGACGGCTCCCTGACGGCCGGCTTCGCGGCCTACGGCACCGACTTCCGCGGCGGCGTGTTCGTCGCCGCCGGCGACCTGGACGGCGACGGCCGGGCCGAGATCATCACCGGTGCCGGCGCGGGCGGCGCGGCGCACGTCCGCGTCTTCAGCGGCACCGACCTGGCGGAGCGGGCCGGGTTTCTCGCGTCGGATGCTGCGTCCCGCGGCGGCGTGCGGGTGTCCGTCTCGGACGCGACCGGCGACGGCGACCCGGAGGTGATCGCGACGTCCGATTCCGGCGCGCGGGCGTTCGACCCGCTCACGGGTGACCTGAAGCTCGCGATGGACGACGCGGACATGTTCCTGAGCGGTGTGGTCGTCGGGTAACTGTTCGGGGCGTGGAGACCCGCGGCCGGTTCGTGCCCAGCGTCGCCGACCGTCCCCCGGAGGTCGAGCAAGCAGGAACCAGCCCCCGCTACCGGGTCCGGCTGCGGGCGACTTGCTGCACGGCGGCAACGTCCGACCAAAACCCCTCCCACGCCTCGCGCTCGGCGGCGTCGAGGTACAGGATCAGGCCGCCGGGGTCGCGGAGGTCGTGCAGTGCCGGGTCTCGCCGCCAGCGCGCGAGCACCCCGTCCGCGATCGCCGCGTCGGCGGGCTCGGCCGTCGGCAGGCTCTTCGCCGTCGCCGCGAGTTCGACCCGCAGCCGGGCGAGGGCGGCGTCCCGGTGCCGTCGGAGGTCGGCCTCGCCGAGCCCGGCCGCGTCGCCCCTCCCGGCCCCGGCCTGGGCGGACGCGCGTGCGGACTGGTGGAACTCCGGTCGCTCCGGCCGTAGCGGGTCGGCCGCGGCGGCTCCGGCGAACAACCGGGAAGCAGCGTGCGGCAGGCCTTTCAGCCGACACAGCTCGGCGAGGTCGAGCAGGTCGTCCGCGGCCGGCGTGCCCGCGCCCGCGCGGTAGTCCGCCAGGACCGGTTCCAGCGACAGCAGGCGCCGGCAGCGGCGCTCGGCGGCGACGTCCCCGGCGGTCTTGAAGTGGTCCGCGGCCTCGGCGAGCTGTCCAGATTCCATGAGCGCGCGGCCGGCGCTGCGGTGGGCGGCGGGGTTGGCCCGACCCCGGCCGACGAGCGGCGCGAGGGCCGCGAGCGCCTCCGCCGGCCGGTCCAGGTCGGTCAGCACGTCGGCGAGTCGCGGCAGCGTCTCGGCCTGGAAGCGGTCGGAAAAATCTTCGGCCGCGGCCCGGTAGGCCGCGAGCGCCTGCTCGGGGTCGACTTCCCGGAGGCAGTCTCCGAGGAGCCGGTGGTAGGACGCCGCCTGCGGCTGGAGGGCGATGGCCCGCCGGGCCTCGTCCGCGGCCGCCCGCTTCCGCCCGGCCTTGTTCCAGGCCCATGCCCGGTACGAATGGCCGCGGGCGGCGGCCGCCTCGGCGGCCTCCACGCTCCCCTCGTTCTCGAGTCGGCGGGCGTCGGTGATGAGGGCGGTCCCGAGGTCGAGACTGACCTGGCGGTAATCCAGGCCGGCGGCCGGCAGGGTCGTCAGGACCCTCTCGAACGCCCCAACGGCCTCCGGCAGCCGCCCGGTCTGCACAAGGCTCACGCCCAACAGGTGACGGGCCACCGCGTCCTTGGGCTTCGCGTCGAGCCACGGCTCGATCAGGTCGAGGGCGTCGCGATGTCGGCCGCGCTCCTGGTACAGGCGCACCCGCCGGTGGAAGGCGGCGGCGTGGTCCGGCCCGGCCTCCGCCAGCAGCGCGAGCGCCTCGTCGAGCTTCCCCTGGCGGGCGAGCAGGACGGCCAGTTTGTCGCGGGGGTCGAACCGATCCGGGTCGATCTTGATGGCTTCCCGGAACGCGTCGCCCGCCGTCGCGTCCCCCGCGTCGAGGAGCGAGTCGCCGAGGTTCTCGCGGACCGTCGCGTCGGACGGGTTCATCACGGCCGCCCGGCGGAAAGCCGCCGCCGCGGCGGCGTGCTGCCCGAGGTGGTCGTGGATCAGCCCCTGCTGGTTTTGGAGTACCGCCGCCCGGGGTCCGTGCTTCGGCCCGACGCGGATCGCCTCGCGGACCGCGACCAGCGCCTCGTCGTACCGCTTCTCGGACCGGAGCAGGCTCGCCAACTGCCACCACAGCGCCGCGTCGTGCGGCACCAGGGCGACGGTCGCTCGGTACATCTCGACGGCCTCCGCCTTCCGGCCGTCGGCGGCGGTGGCCGCCGCGAGGGCGGCCCGGCCGAGCGTCGAACCAGGTTGCAGCCGCACCGCCGTTCGCGCGGCGTCGATCGCGTCGGAGGTTCGGCCGCGGGCGAGCAGCGCGTTCGCCAGGTTCGCGTACGACTGGGCTGCCGGCTTCAGCCGCACCGCCTCACGGTGAGCGGCCTCGGCGCCCGCGAGGTCGCCCTTCTGCGCGAGCGCGTTACCCAGGCTCACGTGGTACGTAGCGATGTCGGGGCGGATGCGGATGGCGGCGCGGAACGCGGCCGCGGCGTCGTCGTGCCGACCGACCATTAAGCAGACGCCGCCGTGGCCCTCGTGGACGAACGCCGACTGCGGCCGCTGCGCGACGGCCCGGCGGCTCTCCTCCAGGCCCTCGGCGTGCCGGCCGGCGACGACCAGGAACGTGGCCAGCTTGACCCGCACGTAGACGAGGCCGGGTTGGTCCGACAGGACCTGGCGGTACGCGGCCTCGGCGCCGTCGAGTTCGCCGGCGAACGTCAGGGCGTCGGCGAGGTTGACGCGGGCGGTGTTACTGCGCGGCTGGCCCACCACGGCGGCGTTGAAGAACCGCGTCGCCTCGGCCACCTGCGGCGCCTCGGAGCCGCCGACGAACATCAGGTATTCACCGAGCTTGGTGTTCACCCAGTAGTCGTCGGGGTACTCCGCCCGCTGGACTCGCCTCAACAGGGCGACGGCTGGTCGCACCCGGTCGTCGTAGAACAGGGCGTCGGCGAGCATCAGCACCGCCGGCAGGGGCAGGCGCGCGGCGGCCGGGGTCGCGGCGAGGGCCTCCAGGGCGGCGCCGTCGTTCCGGGCGAGCGCGTCCCACAACCGGTCCGCCGGGGCGGCCGCCGCGGCCGAACGGGCGATCAGGAGGAGCTTGTCTCGCATGGGACCGGCGTCGGTCAGCCGGAGCCAGTCGATCAGGGCGGCCACCAGGTGTGCCCTGATCCGTCGGCTGCCGACGGCCGCGACGACGGCCTCCGCCGACAGCGTCCCGGCGTCGATGCCGTACTCCCGGAACACCTGTGCGTACTGCTCGGACCCGGACACCCGGCTGTACACGAACCGCTCCTCGTTGCCGTGGGCGGCGAGGTACCGGTCCATGTCGTCGTCGCCAAAGGCGTCGTTGGCGACGTACCGGACGGCGTGGAGCGTCTCGATCATCGCCCGGTCGCGGCTCGTGTCGTCGGCCTCGGCCCGGAGTCGGGGGAGAAGGTCGTCCACCTCCTGGCGCGTCCGGGCGTCGGGCTCGCCGGCGGTCGCCGCCTGGTCGGCCTGCTCGGCGGCGGCCAGGGCGGCCCGGCACAGGGCCTCGGCCTCCCGCCACCGGGCCAGGTCGGTGAGCGGCACCGCGGCCGCCTGTTCGGCGAGGAGTCGGGCCTTCCCGAGCGCCTCGCTCGCCTGCTGGACGGTCTGCGTCTGCCGGGCGAGCCGCTGCTGTTGCAGGCGGGCCCACACGGCGCCGGCGGTCGCCCCAGCTGCCAGCACGGTGACCGCCAGCGCGACCGTCAGTCGCCGCCTCGCGCGCTCGGCCCGGGCCCGGGCCTGAGCGGCGGCCCGGTCGATCTCGGCCGCCTTCAGCCGGTCCGCGACGCCGGCCTGGTACGCGGTGACCGCCGCCGCCACGGCGGCCGCGTCGCGGGGGCGGGCGGCCGGCTCGGGAGCCAGGCACTCCAGGGCGATGCGGATCAACTCGGGGTCGGCCCCGCACGCGCCCAACCGTTCGCGGGCCTCCGCCAGGTCGGCGCGGCGGGCCATCTCGAGGACCGCGGCGCCGGACGGGCCGCGGTACGGGGCGTGGCCGGTCAGAACCTTGCACAGGATCGCCCCGAGCCCGAACACGTCGGCCCGCTCGTCCAGCTCGTCGTGCGCGCCGCGGGCCTGCTCCGGGGGCATGTACGCCGGCGTCCCCACCGCCTGCCCGGCCACCGTGACGAACGTGTCGCCGGACTCGGGCGCGCCGTCCGCCACGGCGTCCTCGCCGCCGGCACCCACCTCCTTGGCGAGCCCCCAGTCCATGACCTGGACTTCGCCGAACGCCCCGACCATGATGTTGGCCGGCTTCAGGTCGCGGTGGACGATCCGCAGGGAGTGTGCGTACCCGACCGTCTGGCAGACCTGTCCGAAGACGGTGACGAACCGGGGGAGGTCGTGGAGCGAGTCCGCCCGGTCTTTCAGGATGGCGTCGAGGGTGCGCCCCTCGATCAGCTTCATGGTGAAGTACGGCCGGCCGTCGTCGAGTGCGCCCTGCTCGTGGACCGGGGGCACCCCCGGGTGTTGGAGCCGGCCGGTCAGCCGGGCCTCGGCCAGGAAGCGGCGGGCGAGGTCGGGGTGGTCGGCCGGGCGGGCGAGGAGCACCTTGACGGCGAGCGCGCGGTCGAAGAACGGATCCCGCCCCCGGAGCACGACCCCCATCCCGCCGCGACCAATCTCACCGACCAACCGGCACTGACCCGCGTGCGGCGGGAACCCGGCCGGGGGGGCGGAATCGGCGGTCGTCTCGGGATCGGTGTCGGAGGCGGGATAGTCGCCCGTCGTCTCGCCCGACGGGGACGGTGTACTCCGCGGGGGGGACGCGACGGTCTTTTCGTCGGTGCCGGGGTATTCGGAATTTGCCACCGGGCAGCCCTTATAAACGGGACCGGGGACACTCGAGCGGAACCAGGCTATCGGGACCGGTAAGACTGAATTTGATTCTTGCCCGCGCACCGGGCCTCGGCAAGTATGTGATCGCCGTGGGTGCGTACGGGATGGGCCAGTCGGCTGACGACCAGGGGGCGCTGATTTCCAGTCCCTTGCGGCAGCGGGTTTGGTAGACTCGGTTGAATGTCCGACGTGACTCGCCTCCTCGACGCCGCCGCGACCGGTGACCGCCGGGCCGCGGCCGACCTGCTGCCGCTCGTTTACGACGAGTTGCGGAAGCTCGCGGCCGCGCGGATGGCGGCCGAAGCCCCCGGGCACACACTTCAGCCGACCGCCCTCGTCCACCAGGCTTACCTCCGCCTGCTCGGCCCGGCCGACGACAGCCGCTGGGAGAATCGCGGGCACTTCTTCGCCGCCGCGGCCGAGTCCATGCGCCGCATCCTCGTGGACGCCGCCCGGCGGAAGCACCGTGAGAAGAACGGCGGACGGGTCGAACGGGTCGAGCTGCCCGACGTCCCCGCCCGCGACCCCGACGGCCGACTCCTCGCCCTCGACGACGCCCTCACCCGGCTCGCCGCCGAGGACCCGGTCGCGGCCCGGGTGGTGGAACTCCGCCAGTTCGCCGGCCTCGGCCACGACGCGGTCGCCGCGGCCCTCGGGACCACCGTCTACACCGCCCGCCAGAAGTGGACGTTCGCCCGGGCCTGGCTGCGGGACGCGATTTCCGACGACTCCTGATTATTCTCGACAGCCGTCGACCGGGACGACGCATGGGAGGGTGAAGGCCCTACCGGAGAACCGCGATGCCGACCACCCCCGGCCGCGCCCAGGCCGTGTTCGTCGCGGCCGCCGAGATCACCGACCCGGCCGCCCGGGCGTCATTCGTCGCCGAGGCCTGCGGCGACGACCCGGGCTTGAAGTCCCGCGTCGAGGCTCTCCTCCGAGCCCACGACCAGCCGGACAGCTTCCTCGACGCCCCGCTCGTCGCCCCGCCGGACCCGGACCACGCCTCCACACGGGCCTTCGCCCCGGACCCGGACCCCGCCGCCACCAGTGCCGGTGGCACACCCGGTGATGCCGAGGACGACGAGGTCCTGAGCTTCCTCACGCCGTCCGCCCGGCCCGACTCGCTCGGCCGCATCGGGCACTACGAGCTGTTGCAGGTGCTGGGCAAGGGCGGGTTCGGGGTCGTCTTCCGGGCGTTCGACGACATCCTGCAGCGGGTCGTGGCGGTGAAGGTGATGGCCCCGCAGCTGGCCGCCACGTCCCCGGCCCGGAAGCGGTTCCTGCGCGAGGCGCGCACGTCGGCGGCGGTCCGGCACGAGAACGTCGTGCAGGTCTACGAGGTCGCGGAGCAGCCGCTGCCGTACCTGGCGATGGAGTTCATCCCCGGCGAGACGCTGCAGCAGAAGCTCGACCGGAACGGCCCGCTCGACGTGCCCGAGGTGGTGCGGCTCGGCCGGCAGATCGCCGAGGGGCTGGCCGCCGCCCACGCGACCGACCTGATCCACCGGGACATCAAGCCGGCGAACGTGCTGATCGAGGGCGGCCCGCGCCAGCAGGTGAAGATCACCGACTTCGGCCTCGCCCGGGCCGCCGACGACGCCAGCATCTCGCAGAGCGGGCTCATCGCCGGTACCCCGATGTACATGGCCCCCGAGCAGGCCCTCGGACAGGACCTCGACCAGCGCGCCGACCTGTTCAGCCTCGGCAGCGTGCTCTACCAGATGGCGGCGGGCCGCCCGCCGTTCCGCGCGAACAACACGGTCGCGGTGCTCAAGCGGGTCGCCGAGGACACGCCCCGCGACATCCGGGCGATCATCCCCGAGACGCCGTCGTGGCTGTGCGACATCATCGCCAAGCTGCACGCCAAGAAGCCCGACGACCGTTACCAGTCGGCGCGGGACGTGGCCGACGTGCTCGCCGACTGCGAGGCGCAACTGAAGGCCAACTCCAGGCTGAAGGACTTCTCGCGCATCCCCCGTGGGAAGCCGACCCCACGCCCCCCAGGGCGGCGGAAGTGGGTCGCCGCGGCGGCCGTCCTGTTGCTTCCGTTGATCGCGCTGGCCGGGACGGAACTCGCCGGGATGACGCACCTGTTCCGGGGGCCGCAGGCGACGAACCACCCGGTCGAGCCCGTCGGCGGACCGCCGCCGCCGCACATCGAGATCATGGAATTGCCGGCGAGTCAGGCGGACGCCGCACCCTTCGTCGTCGTCGCCAAGGACGCGAAGGCTGAGCGACAATGTGCCACGTTGACCGAGGCGGTGACGGCGGCGCAATCGGGCGATACCATCGAACTCCGCGGCGACGGGCCGTTCGTCACGGACGGCGTACACACCGAGTACAAGGCCCTCACGATCCGCGCCGGCACCGGCTTCCGTCCCGTGTTGCGCCTGAGCCCGCACAGCAGCGGCGCGGGCCAACCACTCCTCAAGGCCACCGCGGCGCTGGTGCTCGAGGGGCTCGACCTGCAGTCGGTGAGCCTCCCGGCACACGGCACGGGTCCGAACACGATTCGACTCGTTTCCATCGAGGACGCCTCCCTGCACGTCGCCAACTGCCGGTTCGCCATGAAACGGCAGGCCGGACCGCCGTACGGCTTGGCTTGCCTGACCACGGACAACTGCCGGAGCGTCGAGGTGCGCAACTGCGTGCTCCTGGAGTGGTACTCGCTGTTGGAGACGGTGCGCCCGCCCGCGGGGGCGGCCATCGTGATCGAGAATTGTGTCCTAAAAGGGCTGCTCGAGGTCGGCATCAATCTCCATCAATGGCGGGACGTCCGGGTCGGCCTGAATCACAACACGTTCGCGGGCCAGGCGCCCTGCCTGATCCACCTCTATCCCAACGACCCGCAAGAAATCGGATCCTGTGAGGTCACGTGGAATGCCAACATCGTGTCTTCATACGACGTCTGCATGGTCAGCCAGCAGATCGAAAAGGATGGCCAGCCGGTTTCACAGGTGGAGGCCGAGAAGCAACTCCGCCGCTGGCTCACGGTCAAAGATAAGAGGAATGTTTTCTCGCTGTTAGCCAGCGGCGCGTATATGACGTGGACGGTCAATCATCAGCTCGTTCCGGGACATCGGCCTCACACGAGTCTGGCCGCGTGGGAGCAATTCTGGGACCTGAAGGACACCGGGTCGACGCACGCGAAAGTGCGCTTCAAGAACGGCCAGGTCTTGGCCCAGAAGGACGGGCTGACCCCCGACAACTTCCGCCTCGTCGCGGGGAGTCCCGGGCAGGGCATTCTGCCCGGCGGCAAGGATGTCGGCGCCGAGATCGACTTCGTCGGCTCGGGCGCGGCGTATGAGAACTGGAAACAGACGCCGGCCTATCAGGAGTGGCTGGGGCGAACCGGCCGAACGGCTCTCGCGCCGCTGCCGCCGAACGTCGCGCCCGCCCCGCCACCGCCGGTGAAGGAGTGACCGGCGACCGCCGTCAACCCGCCCGTTACTGTATCGCGCCCCGAGTCTTAGAGCCGGTTATGACCCTGTGTCGTCCACTGCCAGTTCCATGACCCGCGTGAGCATGAGGTCCGTGAACGCCACCCCGTGCCACCCGGCCAGCACCTCGGCCGTCCGCTCGTCGTCCCGGGCCAGCCGGCGGAACCGTGGGGACAAGGGGTACAGCGACCCGCGGGTCCGGGCGTGGCTCCGGCGGCGCGG
>DASPHQ010000877.1:0-3503 GCA_035629595.1 Urbifossiella sp.
CCCCTATGTTCCGGCCGCATGGAACGGCACGAAGAGGTCTTGGTCGAGTTCGCGACCGATGGCACGACCTACAACTTCGCGTGGGTCTGCACCGGGTGCTCCGCCGCGTTCCCGATCGCGGTCAGCAAGGACGGCCTCTTCAAGAAGCCCCAGCCGCTCTTCAAGGATTCGAATCTGACTGAGTAACCAGGAACCGGCGTACGACCCTACTTTCGCCTTCCGAGATCATTGACGGTCTCCCGGTACACCTCCGCGAACTCCTGGTCGAGCTCGTCCGACCATGGGCCGGGAAAAACGCTTGCCCGGGTTGCGGTTTCGAATGCTTCTGGGCGGTCGCGCCAGGTCTCTGCCAGTGTCGAATCCCCCGAGGCGATCTTGTAAGCCCTGACCAATTCGAGGAGGCGATGCTCCACCGAGGCCGACTTGCACGCGATGGCCAGCCCCTCGCGGATCGCCCCGTAGACGAGCTCCCGGAGGCCATTGGTACGCAGCTCAACCCCGGTTCCCGGCTGCTCGTGATCCTCCCGGCAATCCTCCACGCTGTAGGATGAGTAACCGCGGCACGCGACCGGCCTGACCTCGTAGACCGTGCACTTGCCCGCCTCGAGGAAAGGGCAATCCAGCCTGACGCGGTCTCGCTGGTCCATGTCCATGCCTTCGGTCGCCGCGATATTGGCTTTGATGCGGGCGTCGAGCGCCGCTCGCCGCTCCTCGTCGAACCGCTCGCGAACAAAAGTGGCGATGGCCAGGACCTCCGGAGCCGAAGCCGCGACCGGGACCGTGCAGCAATAGGTACAGCCGCTCCGGCACGCGACTCGGTGCCCGTCCTGACAAGCCGCGTGGACCTGCCTAATCGACCGGTCGGTGAGCTCGTTGATACTTCGCGCCAATTCGATGGTACCGAGAGCCGCCGGCGGCCCCGACAGAATCCTCAGCGATTCCCCGGCCGCCGCAATCCGAGCTCGGATCACGACCGGCTCCTCGCTGAACCTCTTCGGCCGCACGGTTGGTCGAGCACGCTTCGCCTTTCTTCCGGGAGGTCTGGGGCGTCCGGGCTTACGTGGCATCGGGAGGGTTTCTCACGCTGGTTGCAATGGTTCGTCGCGGGGAGCCCCATCTTACCCGAATCCATGTCGCCAAGGTCTTCGAGGTCCACCGCGGACCGCCGTCCCGATTCCCCCGGCTCCCCGCTCTGATATCATCCGTGGCGGGCCATCTCCCGGGTCGAACACGGAGCCGACGATGTACAGAACGACCTGCCTGATCGCCCTCGCGTGGGCCTCGGCGGTAAACGCCCAGGCACCCTCCGAGATCCCGCTCTACCCGGGGGCCGCCCCGGGTTCTGAGAAATGGGACTGGGAAGAGAAGTCCGTCACGAGACCGAACGGCCTGCCGATCGTGACCGACGTCGTAAAGCCTGTCCTGATCCACTATCCGGCCGAGAAGGGCAAAGCCGTCGGCTCGGCCATGGTCGTCGCGCCCGGCGGTGGGTTCCGGGCCCTGATGATGAGCTACGAGGGGACGGATATCGCCAGGCGTCTCAACGCGATGGGCGTCGACGCCTTCGTCCTGAAGTACCGGCTCATCCACGATGCTCCCGGTGCCCCGGCCCGTGAGGACGTCGTCAAGATGGCGGGCGAGGACGGACGCCAGGCCGTGCGACTCGTCGGGGAAAAGGCCGGAGAGCTCGGGTATCGCCCCGACCGGGTCGGCATGATCGGCTTCTCGGCCGGGGGCATGGTCACGTCGCAGGCGCTCTTCGGGCCGAAGGAGACGCGGCCGGATTTCGTGGCGCTCATCTACGGGGTTCGCGAGATCAAGGAGATCCCCGATCCCGCACCGCCGCTCTTCCTGGCCGTGGCCGCCGATGACGCTGTGTTCGTCGACCAGACGGTCGACCTGTTCACGGCCTACCGCAAGGCGAAAGGCCCGGCCGAGCTGCACGTCTTCCAGGCGGGCGCGCACGGCTTCGTGAACAAAGGGGGCGGCGCCGATCATTTCATGGACCGCCTCGAGGAGTGGCTCCGGGTCAACAAGCTGCTGACCAAGTCTGCCGGGGATGTGAAGTAGTTGACTGCCAGGAACGCCCCGTCTGCCCCGGTGGGGACGTCCAATCACAAGTCTCCCTCGGAGACGCCGTGACCCGCCCGAAAATCACCCGCAGGCTGATCGACCCGGCCAACTCGCTCGCCTGGTTCGCCATGGACTTCCTCTGGCCTGCCCAGCTGCCGAGGCTGGCCTATGGGGCGATGGCCCTCACCCTGGCCACGGGCGGGCGGATCATCAATATCGCATCGATCAACGCCCTGGTCGCCGGGAGAGGGATCGCGGGGCGGCACTACGAAGCGGCGAAGGGGGCGATCGTGCAACTCTCCCGCGCCGTGGCCGCCGACTGGGCGGCCCACAAGATCACGGTCAACGCCATCCTGCCTGGCAGCTTCATGACGGAGCCGAACCAACGCTGGTCCAAGATTCATCCGGAGGTCATCGAACGGACCCGCTCCAACATCCCGATGGGCGATTTCGGCCAGCCGGAGGATCTGGGGCCGCTCGCGGTGTACCTGGCCAGCGACGCCTCGCGCTAGGCTATGTCGGAAAACCGTCAGCTCTGACACAGGCGTAGATAGCGTTGGATGAACGCCATCTTGATCATCCCGCCGAAGTTCTTGGCCGTCTTCTCGAAGCGCGAGCAGATCCGCCGGCATTCCTTCAGCCAGCCGATCAGGCATTCGACGATGCTCCGCCTCCGGTACGCCTCGCGGTCGAACTCCACCGCCCGGGCCGTACGGTCCTCGTTCTCCTTCGACGGGATCACCGGCCTCATCCCCAGTTCCAGTAGGTATTCGTCGATCCAGTCGGCCCGGAACCCCTTGTCGCCGGCCAGGGCCACCGGCCACGCGACCGGCTCGTCGTCGCCGTCGACGACCCGCTCCTCGGCCCCCTCCAGGAGCGGGACCAGGCCCGTCGCCTCGTGCGCCTGCCCGGGCGTCAGGTGGAAGTCCAGCGGGTGGCCATGGCCGTCGCACAGGAGGTGGATCTTGGTCGAGAAGCCGCCGCGGGATCGCCCCAGGGCGTGGTCCGCGGGCTCCTCGGGGTCGTCGCCCTTGCCGCCCCCGCCGGCACATCGGGCGGCGCGGACCACGGTGCCGTCGACGCACCACAGCTCGCGATCGACCAGGCCGGCGTCGATCCCGGCGGCCCGCAATCGGGAGAGGATGGCCTCCAGCGTCCCGTCGCCGTTCCAGGTGTCGAAGAGGTCCCAGGTGGTGGCCCAGGGGCCGAGCTCCTCGGGCAGGTCGCGCCAGGGGGCGCCGGTCCGGAGGATCCAGAAGATGCCGTCGAGGATCTCGCGTCGATCGCGCCTGGGCCGGCCCGTGCGAGCGGGCGGGGGGAAGAGGTCTTGGACGAGCTCCCATTGTTGATCAGTGAGTCGGTGGCGCACCATATTGACCCGGCCTCCCTTGCGTGTATTTCTGTGCACGCAATTCTGGCGGGCAGGTCAA
>DASPHQ010000878.1:0-4476 GCA_035629595.1 Urbifossiella sp.
GTCGCGCGTCTTGCCGTAGATGATCGACTGGGCCGTCGCGTTCAGCAGCGAGAACACGTTCCGCGACACGCACGACGGCTCGGCGTAGAGCATCCCGTTGTTGACGACGTACAGGACCGACCCGGCCGGCGCCACCGACCCGGGCACCCCGTTGGCGCGGTTCAGGTCGGTCACCATGAACGGGCGGAAAACCACCTCGTCGCTCGCCCCCCCGTCCACGTGGAGTTCCTCGTAGCAGCGGCCGTCGACCTCGACCGGGATGCGCACCGGCGGGAACGCGACCGGGACCGACGACGACGCCAGCAGGATGGTGCGGTACAGTTCCACACTCTCCGGCGTGCCGCGGCTGGCGATGGCCCCCATGTCCCACAGGATGAGCTTGCGGCTGTCGATGTTGGTGGTGCCGACGTACAGCCGGCGGCCGGCGGCGTGCGCGGCGGCGACCTCGGCCAGAAGGTCGGCGGTGACGTACTTCTCGAGCATGCGGCGGATCGGGCGGTTCTGGAAGACCGACTGCGTGACGAGCGGCCCCGGCCGGAACCGGATGCCGAGGATGTCGTTCCGCTCAACGCCGACCATCGCCTCGTAGAGGGTGGCGTCGTACCGTGGGCCGAGGAACGCGTACGTGGACATCAGGGCGCCGCTGCTGATGCCGGTGACGGCGTCGAACTCGGGGCGGGTGCCGCTCTCGGTCCAGCCGGTGAGGACGCCGACGCCGAACGCGCCGTACATCCCGCCGCCGGACAGGGCGAGGAACTGGTACGGCCGGGCCGGCGGGGCGTTCTGGGCGGTGCGGCGGTAGAACTCGGCCTCGACCTCGCGGAGCCGCCCCGGGCCGACCGGCGCGTGGGCGTCGGCGCCGCACGAGATGTCCACGTACTTCCGCCCGGCCAGCTCGGCCGGGACGCAGTTCCGACGGCTGCACCCCGGGGCGATCAGGGCGACGGCCAGGACGAACAGCGCGGTTCGCATCAACCCTCCGGCGGCAGCCCACACGACCCGCGCAACTCGTTTTCCTTATCGGACCGGCGCGGCCGGCGGCATCAGTCCGTCCGCGGCGCCCGTCGTGGCACGGCGGTTGCCGTATCGACAACGGTCGATCCGCGCGCCCGGCGGTGAGGCCGAGGGACGTGACATGAACGGCGTGCTCCCGAACCACGGGGCGGAAAGTCCGGTCCACCACCAGGAACTTCCTGATTTGCGGGCGTACACCGAGCAGTTGCTGGCATCGGGGACGCAGGACCTGTACCGCGCACTACTTGGCACCGTGGATCGCGTGGCCCTGGCTGCGGTGCTGAGGCACGTCGGTGGCAACCAGGTCCGGGCCAGCGAAGTGCTGGGGATTTCGCGCACTACGCTGCGTGGTAAGCTGCGGGCCGCGGGCCTGTCGGCCGACGGCCGCCGCCGGGCGGCGCCGGGTACCAACGGCGCGGTTGCGGGTGAGGGATAGATTTGGTGGCGAAGCCCGAGGACGGCGGTCCCCGGGCTTTCCCGTTTAGTGCAGGTGCGCATGCCCATGCCCGCCTACCGCGCGGGCGATCACCAGCTGCGCCTGATGAATCCCCTTCAGGCCGCTCAGCTCGGCCGCGAGCTCCTGGAGGTCGGGAGCCGGACCGCGCAACACGATCACTTCCAGACACAGGTCGTGGTCGAGGTGGACGTGCATGCTCGACACCACCCGGTCGGCGTGAGCGTGCTGCAGATCGAGCATCTTGTCGGTGAGGCGCGTCTTGTGGTGGTCGTAGACGAGGGTGAGGCTGGCGGCCACGTCGGCGGCGTCGGCCTGCCACGCGGCGGCGGTCAGCTTCTCCCGCAGCAGCTGGCGGATCGCCTCGCTGCGCGTGGCGAGGCGGCCGTCCTCGCAGTAGCGGTCGAACCGGTCGAGCAGGTCCTTTTCGAGCGACACCGAGAAGCGCACGAGTTCGGACACGTCCGCCCCCGGGTTGGGCCGAGAATGCTCCCGCCGTTCTTACGCGGCCGGGGGCGCGGCGGCACCCGCGGTCGGCGCCGCCGGCGGCAGCGGCTCCCCCGTCCGGCGGGCGACCATGCGACGGATGTACTCCATCTCGGCGAGCGTCGAGCGGGTGGCGAGGCGGGCGTCGCGGATGAGAAGCGCCCCGGCCACCAGCATCGCGCACGCCCCGAGCAGCCCGAGCGCCACCGGCGCCCACGCCAGCGCCCCTCGGGCCACGGCCGACAGCCCGATGGCCAGACTGGCGCCGACCAGCAGCGCGATCGCCGAGTAGAGGGAGATGACGGCCGCCTGGAGCCAGCGGATGCGGGCCGACTGCTGGGCGATCTGGTCGGCGATGAGGGCGCGCTTCTCCTGGGCGTCCTCGTCGGCGGGGTTCCACGGCGGCAACCCCTCGGCCTGTTTCAGCAGGTCGCGGACCCGATCGACGATGCGGCCGAGGCGGTTGGACGTGGACAGGGTGAGGGTGCCGCACGCGGAGATGAGCACGGCCGGGGTGATCATGCCACCGAGGATGTCGGCGGCGGTCGCCGGCTCGAACAGCACGGGCATCGCGGGCTCCGGGGGGCGGGCCGGGGTGTTGTACGCCGCTCGCGGCGATGCATCGCCGCAAGCGGCGGAGACCGGAATGTCGGGAGAATTCCGACGGAGTCGGTCAAATTCGGCCCACGGCGTGCTACTACGGACCTTAACGGACCGCGGCCCTCCTGCCGCGGCCGAACCAGGAGAGCAACCGTGGCCGACACCGTGAAGGGGAAGATCGAGGACGCCGGCGAGGCCGCCAATGACGCCGCGAAGGACGCCGGGGCCGCGATCAAGAGCGGGGCCGACAAGCTCGCCGGCAAGGCCGCCGACGCCACCGAGGCGGCCGGCGACAAGCTGAAGGACGCCGGCGACAAGCTGAAGGACAAGAGCGGGTCGTGAGTCGGGCGAAGCCCGGGGACGGCCGTCCCCGGGCTTTCGCATTCCTCAGTTCTTCTGCTTGCCGCCACCCCACAGCGGGGCCACGTTCTTCGCGTTCCACGCGTCCCACAGCGCCTGCAGCTGCCTCACCGTCTCCGGCTCCCGCGCCGCCAGGTCCGTCGCCTCGCCGACGTCGGCGGCGAGGTTGTACAGCCGCGGGCCGGTCACGCCGCCCTTCGCCCCGTCGGCGGTGTTGTCGTAGCGGACGAGCTTGTAGTCGCCCTGCCGGACCGCCATCTGCTGACCGAACCGCCAGTACAGCGCGTCGTGCGGCGGGCGGAGCGTCGGCCCCGACAGGTGCGGGATGAGGTTGACCCCCTCCACGTTCCACTCGGGCCGCACCTCCACACCCGCGGCCGACAGCGCCGTCGGGAAGAAGTCGAGTTGAATGACCGGCTGGTCGTACGTCCTCCCCGCCGGCAGCCGACCCGGCCACGCGACGAAGTACGGCACCCGCACGCCGCCCTCCAGCGTCGTCCGCTTCGACCCGCGCAGCGGCGTGTTCACCGAGCCGTTCACGCTCGTGCCCACCATCGTCGGGCCGCCGTTGTCGCTGACGAAGAAGATCAGCGTGTTCTCCTCCAGCTTCAGCTCCCGCAGCTTCGCCCGCACGGCGCCGATCGCGTCGTCCATCGACGCCATCATCGCCGCGTAGGTGCGGCGGGTGGGGTTCTGGATGGCCGGGAAGCGCTGGAGGCCGGCGTCGGTGGCGTGCATCGGCGTGTGGACGGCGTTGAACGCCAGGTACAGGAAGAACGGCCGCGCCCGGTGCCGCTCCACGAACCCCACCGCCTCGCGGCGGAAGGCGTCGGTGAGGTACTCCTTCTCGTCCACCGGGTCATTCCCGCGGCGGATGGTGTCGGCCTTCCCCTTCCCCGGGAAGTACGGGTGCGCCCCGCCGAGGAAGCCGAAGAACTCGTCGAACCCGCGCCGCTGCGGGTGCCGGGCGGGGGCGTTGCCGAGGTGCCACTTGCCGACCAACCCCGTGACGTAGCCGGCGGCGCGGAGGCGGTCGGCGAGTGTCGTTTCCGTGAGCGGCAGGCCGACCTCCGCGCCGGGGCCGGGGTTGAATTCGTGGCCGAAGCGCGTCTGGTAGCGGCCGGTGAGCATCCCGGCGCGGGTCGGTGAGCAGTACGGGCCGGACACGTAGCCGTTGGTGAACCGGGTGCCGGCCTTCGCCAGCGCGTCGAGGTGCGGTGTGGGGATGTCGCGGCCGCCGTGGACGCCAATGTCGGCATAGCCCATGTCGTCGCCGACGATGAGGACGATGTTCGGCTTCGGCGGGTCGGCGGCGCGGGCGGGCGATGTCAGCGCGAGGACGGCGACCACCGCGGGGAGCACGGCGCGGAGCATGGGGAACCTCCGTGGGACGGTCGGCGAAGGGTTCCCGTTGGCTTACGAAGAAGACCCGGCGACGGCCCGCGGCTCAGCAGCCGGCGTTCGGCTCGGGGATTTGAGCCCGGAGGGCGTCGGCGGGTAGCCCGGGGTGGAACCCCGGGCGGCGTAGGCGGTAATTCGGGGTGCTCGACATCTCGAACTCC
>DASPHQ010000879.1:0-6281 GCA_035629595.1 Urbifossiella sp.
GCACGGAGGCGGTGATGACGCGGTTCTGGTCCGGCTTCTCGTTGGCTGCGGCTCTCGTCGTCACGCCGGTCGTCGCCCAGCCGCCGCGTGGCACGGGCGGCCCGGCGTCCGCCCCGGGGGTCAAGACCGCCCCGCCCCCGCGGTACTACGCGCCGGTGATCCGCCAGGCGAGCCAGGTGGAGGCCCCGGCCGTCCCGAACCCGCCCGCGGTGAAAGCGCCGCCCCAACCCGTTCCGCCGGCAGCCGCCCCCGCGTCGCCCCGATTGTACCCCCCGGCGCAGCCCGCCTCCTACCCGATCGACCTCGCGACCGCGCTGCGGCTGGCCGATGCGGACAACCCGACCGCGGCCGTGGCCCGCGCGCGGGTCCAGGAGGCGGTCGCCAACTACGACCGCGCCCGGGTGGGGTGGGTGCCGAACCTCGTGTTCGGCCCGACGTTCTTCTACCACGAGGGGATCGACCAGAACCGCCGGGGCGAGACGTTCTCCGTCGCCCGGGGGAACTTCGCGGTGCTCGGCGGGCCACAGCTCCGGGTGGACTTGAGCGACGCCCTCTACCTCCCCCTCGTCGCCCGCCGCGTGGTCCAGGCGACCGAGTCGCGGTCGCGGGCGGTGACGAACGCCGTCCAGCTGGAGGTGGCCCTCACCTACCTCGACATGCTCGAACTCCACGGCCTCCTCGCGGTCAACGCCGACACCCTGAACAAGACGGAGCAGGCCCTCCAGGCGGCCGAGGCGTTCGCCAGGGCGGGGACCGGCAAGACGGCGGCGGACGTGAACCGGGCGGCGACCGAGGTGGAACTCCGGCGGCAGGAGCGGGTGGTCCTCCGCGGCCGGGCGGCAGCGGCGGCGGCCCGGCTGGCGGGCCGGCTTACGCTCGACCCGGCGATCCGACTCGTGCCGGCCGAGACGGCGGTCGTCCCCGTCGTCCTCGTCCCCGGCGAGTACACCCTGGACCAGCTCGTCGCCACCGGCCTCCAGGCCCGGCCCGAAATCGCCGCCGCCGGGGCCGAGGTGCAGGCAGCTGAGGCCCTGGTCCGGCAAGCGAAGGTGGCCCCGCTCCTGCCGCGGGTCCAGGGGGAGTTCATCGGCGGCGGGTTCAAGGGGGGCCGGAACGACGACTTCGGCCCGATGCGGGGGCAGTACAACGCCGGCGCCGCCCTGGTGTGGGAGCTCGACAACTTCGGGCTCGGGAACGCCGCCACGACCCGCGCCCGGCAGGCGTCCTACGCCGCCGCCCTCCAGCGGGTACGGGAGGTCCAGGCCAGGGTGTCGACCGAGGTCGGCGAGGCGGCCGAGCTCGCGGCGGCGCGGTTCGAGACGCTGGACGCGGCCCAGGGGGCCGTGCGCCAGGCCCAGGAGATGTACCGGAAGTTCCGGGACGTGTCGTTCGGGGTGCCCGGCCCGAAGGGGCAGCTCCAGTTCGACGCCTTGGAGGTGCTGACGGCGGTCCAGTCGCTCAACCAGGCCCGCGTTCAGTACCTGCAACAGGTGGTCGAGTTCAACCGGCAGCAGTTCCGGCTGTACACGGCGATCGGCCAGCCCGCGACCTGTGGACTGGAGGCCGCCGCCCCGCAACTCCTCGACGTGCCGGTCGTCCCAATCGCTCCGTCGGCCGCTCCGCAGCCGGGAGCGGGTCTTCCGATCCCGCGCCCCGCCCCGGGACCACTTGTTCAACCCGACCGGCGGCCGTAACGCGGGCCACCAACAAGGCTGGGGATCGGAAGGTGACTGCCGTCGCGCCGTGTCAGAACGACCCGGTTGGTGGACGGACGGGCCGCTGTCGCTGCCGCCGGGGGCCAGGATCGCCGTCCTCGAGGGCGACCCGGCGAAGCCCGGTCCGTTCGTGTTCCGGGTCAAGGTGCCGGACGGGTACAAGATCCCGCCGCACACGCACCCGAAGCCGGAGCGGGTGACGGTGGTCTCGGGGACGTTCCACCTGGGCATGGGAGACACGTTCGACCCGTCGAAGACCGAGGCGTTGCCGGCTGTCGGGCGCCGCGTTCAGGTCGCCGGCCAGCACGAACGCCCCCTCGGCCACGCCGAACAGGTCGTTGAGCTTGGCCGCCTGGGTCTCGCGGGTCGGGCCGTCGTCGTGCTGGAGGTGGGTGTTGAGGACGGTGACGGCCGGCCACCCGCCGCCCGGCTCGACCGTCGCCCGCATCACCACCCGCGCCTCCTGCCCCGCCTTCCCCGGCAGCGCGTCGGTCTTTACGTCCTTCAGTCGGAACCGCGACAGGACCGCCAGCCCGTACCCGCCGCCCTGGAGGTCGATCGCCTGGCCGAACGCGGAATGCAGGCCCGTCAGCCGCGCCAGTTCCGCGGCCTGATCGATCCTGCCGGTCGCACCACTCGCGGCCGGCGAGCTACCCGTAGCACTCGACAAGGTCGTCTCGGACGAACGCCAGCGGCACAGACCGGACTGCTACAGCAGGCCCGCGACTAACCCAACGGCGACCGCAACCAGCATGGCGGCGACGATCCGCTGAACGCCCTTCATGGTCATCTTCTTCAGGTAGCGGTTCCCGAGGAACGCCCCCACGAAGGCCGCGAACACGGCGGCGGACAGAAGGCCGTATTCGAGGTCCGCGGCCCCGCCGAAGACCGGGCCGGAATACAGGGCCAGCCGGGACGCATCGACCAGGCAGGCGACCACGACCCCGGTGCCGATGAACGACTCCTTCGACAGGCCGGCCCGGACGAGGAACGCCGACCGCAACGCCCCCTGCATTCCCGACAGCCCGCCGAAGAACCCGCTGACGGCCCCGCCGAGCGGTAGGTAACGGGGGTCGAACTCCAGGTTGCGGAACCGCGGTAGCACCTCCACGGCGGCGAACACCAACAGCACGACGCCGACCACCAGCTTGACCGGCGCGACCTCGAACCGGCGACCGAGCAGGGTGTAATCGAACAGTACGCCCAGGCCGGTCAACCAGATCAGAACCCACGCCCCGACGAACGCCGTGGCGACGGCGGGAAGGCCGAACCGGACGACCACCCGGCGGTCGGCCCGACGCCCCACGAGGGCGAGTTTGAACAGGCCGTTCAGGAAGTGGACGACGGCCGCAAGTGCGACGGCCCGGTCCACCGGCACGAACAGGGCGAACGCCGGGAGCAGCAGCGTGCCGAGCCCGAACCCGGAAAAGAAGGTCAACCCGGACGCCAGCAGCGCGACCGTGCAGACGACGAGGTAGGTGACAACATCCGACGGCATTTCGGTCCGCCCTCCCGCCCGGCCGGCGGCTCGCCGCCGTCGACTCCCCGGCCCCGGGGGTCACTTCTTCTTCGCGTCTGGCCTCACCACGGGCGTGTCGGCGGCGTTGCCCCACTCCGCCCAGCTCCGGTAGTAGTTCCGCACGTCCTTCGCCCCCATCAGTTCGAGCCCGTAGGCCATCACCGCGGCCCGCCCCCCGGACTGGCAGTGGGTGGCGGTCGGGCGGTCGAGCCGCACCCCGGCGGCGTCGAACAGCTTCGCCAACTCCGCCGGCCGCTTGAACCGGTGCGTGTCCGTGTCGATCAGGTCGATCCACTCCAACTGCTTCGCCCCGGGGATCGCCCCGGCCCGCTTGTTGGTCAGGGCGTCGATCCCGCAGAACTCCTTCTCCGACCGGGCGTCGATGATTTGCAGCCTCCCGTCGCCGAGGGACTTGAGGAGGTCGTCCTTGGTGGCCAGCCGGTCCGGGGCCGCGACCGCCGGGAACGCCGGCGGCGGAAACCGCGGCTCGGCCGTCTCCGTCGTGTGCTTCCCCTTTTCCCAGCCCACCCAGCCGCCGTTCAGGAGTCGCACGTCCTTGACGCCCCAGTAGCGGAGCACCCACCAAATGCGGGCGGCGTCCTTCGAGCGGTTGTCGTCGTACACGACGACCGGGGTGTCGCCCGTGATGCCGAGCACCCCGATCCGCTTCGACCAGCCGACCGCGTCCTTGCCGTCCCCGAACCCCTTGGCCCACTCGGCGTGGTCCACCCAGCGGGCGCCGGGGACGTGGCCGGCGGCGTACTTCGCCTTCTCTCGGGCGTCGAGTACCACGACGCGGTTCCCCTCCCCCGGTCGGGCGAGGGCAACCGGCTCGACGAGCAGGTCTGGCCGCGGGTAGTCGGCCGCGGCAGCGGTCGCGGCAACCAGCACGGTTGCGGCGGTGATGAGTCTCGTCAACGCGGAACCCCTGGTGGGGCAGGCGATACCCCGGCCGGAGTTGTAACCCTACCGGACCGCCCCCGCCACCCCACGCGACCCGGCGCGGGCACAACAAACCAAAGATGTGTGTCATTTTTCGTCGGCAGGTGACGGCCGGCGGTCTCCACACCTCCGCCGAAACGAGACGATGACCGGCAGGCTAGGTAAGCCGGAGCGGGTTTTGGCGTCCTGGCTGGAGCGGGGGTTTCGGCCGTGCCGATAACCCCCGGGACGTGGGGCGTCCGGGTTCGCCGTGAGGTGTTGGATGCGACAGCCCCCGCCCGCATCCAGGACATCGTCGGCAACGTCTTCACCACCAGCCGGTCGTCGCTGCTGCTCGGGGCGGGGCCGCAGGCGGTCGTGTCCACGGCCGACGCTGTGTTCAGCCCACTCGCCGCCCGCCAGGTCGTGCGGGCCGCCGAGGCCGACGCCCGGGCCGCCCGCAACGACACCACCCTCGCCGTCGCCGTCGCCTACTTCAACGTCCAGCAGGCCCGCGGCGAGGTGGCCGGGGCGGCCGACGCCCTCCGCCGCGCCGAGGACCTCGTCGCCCGGACCGAGAAGCTCGCCCCCGACCTCGCCGCGGGCCTGGAGGTCAACCGCGCGAAGGCGGAAGCCGCCCGCCGCCGGCAGGCCGTCGAAATGGCCTACGAGCGGTGGCAGGTCAGTAGCGCCGACCTGACCCGGCTGCTGCGGCTCCGGCCGGGGACGATGGTCGAGCCGGCCGAGGAGCCGTCGCTCGCCGTCGCGCTGCTCGACCCCGGCGTGCCGGTCGAAGAGCTGATCGCCGTCGGCCTGACGCACCGGCCCGAGTTGGCGTCGTACCAGGCGGTCGTGCAGGCGGCGCTGACGCGGGCGCGGCAGGAGGGGCGGCCCCTGTACCCCACCGTCGCGGTACGCGGGGTCGGGTCGAACACCACCGGCCTCGCCGGCGGCTACTTCGGCGGTGGGGTGAACGACGACGTGCAGAACTTTGGCGCCCGGTTCAGCGTGGACGTCCAGGCGGTGTGGGAGCTCCAGGGGCTCGGGTTCGGCAACCGCGCCGCGGCCCGGGAGCGGGCGGCCGACAGCCGGCGGACGATGCTCGAACTCCTCCGCATCCAGGACGTGGTGGCCGCCGAGGTGGTGCAGGCGCACGCCCAGCTCGACCGCGCGGCCCGGCGGGTGAAGGCGGCCGCCGACGGCGTGGCGAACGCCGCCGCGACGGCCGAGAAGAACCTCCAGGGGCTCGGGCAGACGAAGCGGGTCGGCGACCAGCTCGTGCTCGTGTTCCGCCCCCAGGAGGCGGTGGCCGCCGTGTCCGCCCTCGACCAGGCGTACCGCGACTTCTACCAGGCCGTCGGCGACCACAACCGCGCCCAGTTCCGCCTCTACCGAGCGCTCGGCCACCCGGCCGAGGCGCTCAGCCAACTCGCCGAGGCTCCGCCCGTGCCCCCGCCGGGGCCGAACCCGAATTAGCCCCCGGGTGGTGACTCCGCGGCGCCGCCGGGTTGAATAGGCGTACAGCCCCGCGCCGCCGGAACCCGTAATGAACCCGATCACGTCCGCCCTGTCGCGCCCGGTCACCGTCCTGGTACTCGCCGTCGGCGTCGTGTTCGCCGGGGCGCTCGCCTACAGCCGGATGAAGGTGGACATCTTCCCGGCGCTGAACCTGCCCGTCGTCTACGTCTGCCAGCCCTACGGCGGCATGGACCCGCAGCAGATGGAGGGGCTGATCGCCAACTACTACGAGTACCACATCCTGTACGTCAACGGCATCCACCACGTCGAGAGCCAGAACGCCCAGGGCACCACGCTCCTCAAGCTGTACTTCCACCCGGGCACCGACATGTCCGAGGCGATGGCTTCGGTCGTCGCGAGCGTCAGCCGCAGCCGGGCGTTCATGCCGCCCGGGACGGTCCCGCCGTTCATCACCCGGTTCGATACCGGGAGCGTACCGGTCGGGTATCTGGTGCTGTCGAGCGAGACGCGATCCATCGGCGAGATCCAGGACCGGGCGCTCTTCCGCGTCCGGCCCATGTTCGCGGCGATCGACGGCGTGTCCGCCCCGCCCCCGTTCGGCGGGACCGCGCGGACAGTGGTGGTGCGGGCCGACCCGGAGCGGCTCC
>DASPHQ010000880.1:0-13657 GCA_035629595.1 Urbifossiella sp.
CCCGCTGCGCGTTACCGCGCGGCCGAGGTGGTCGAACACCTCCGCGATGGCCGTCTCGAACGCCCCCGGCTCGACGTTGTAGACCACCAGCGACCGCCGCCGGATGGTGAGCGTGAGGAGCCCGCCGCCGACCACGACGAACAGGTAGCCGCCGGCGACGACGAGCCACGCCAGCTGCTCCTGCCCCCACGCGGCCCGGAGGGCTTCGAAGTTGCCGCGGAACACGTAGCGGACGTTCGACTGGAGCAGGGCGAGGACGAGCCCGCCGCCGAACAGCACGAACCCGGACAGGCCGCCG
Organism: Urbifossiella sp.; assembly: GCA_035629595.1. GTDB lineage: Bacteria > Planctomycetota > Planctomycetia > Gemmatales > Gemmataceae > Urbifossiella. Next base: position 299 of record DASPHQ010000880.1, read on the forward strand.
CAGAGGGCGGCGAAGTCCCACCCGCCGGGGACGACGGTGGGGCGGCGCTTCTTGTTCAGGACGCTGAGCCAGAGGAGGTACAGCGCGAGCGGGGCGAGGCAGAAGATGCCGGCCAGGCAGACCACGAGTGCGAACGCGAACACGGGTCGGTCCTGGAGGCGGGTACGGGGGCAGGATACGGGACGGGCGGGGGAAGGCGAGCCGACCGCCGTCCGGCGGCGGGTGGCACGGGGCCGGCGATTGGCTCGGGGCCGGTAGCCGCGGGCTTCAGCCCGCGCCCACATACGATGACCACCAGGGGGCAACGCGGAACAGACACCGCGATCGTGGGCGCGGGCTGAAGCCCGCGGCTACCGGCCCCGAGCCAATCGCCGGCTCACGCCGGCCGCACACCGTTCCCGTCACGGCCCCTTCGTGGCTTCGAGGTAGCGGAGCGAGTTCGGCGGGATGTACGCCAGCCGGCCGTCGCTGTGCTCGATGACCAGCCAGCGGTCGAAGTACTGAAAGTGGTCGCGCGAGCTGAACCCCGAGCTGCTGCCGCCGTCGACCACGACGCCGGCCTTCGCCGGCCCGGTGTAGCCGACCACCTTGCAGTCGCGAAAGACGGTGAGTTCCTTGTCGAACAGGACGCAGTGAAGGTCGTACCGCTTCTCGAAGTCGATCTCGCGGACGGCGGACGGCGCCTTCTGCCCGCCGACCGACGGCGGCTGAAACTCGGGCTGCTTCGGCCGCGACGAGCACCCCAGGGTCGTGAAACAGACCCCGGCGATGAAGCCGCCGAGGCACCCCGCCACGATCCCCATCTTGCCGCCGTTCATCGCTCACTCCCGGTGTTGCTCGACGAGGTCAGCCGCGCTACTCCTGGCCGAGCACGAGGTCCACGACCCAGCACCCGCGGACGTGCGGCCCGTCGCCGCGGCAGTGGGCGAGGACGTCGGCGTCGGCGCAGCCGGCGTCCTCGAGCGCGTCGGCGAGGACCGGCATGGGGCCGAAGTCCCGCGACTCGTACATCCCGCGCGCGAGCCCGACCACGGCCTCGGTGCGCCAGCATTGATCGAATGCCACTCGTCGAAAACGGTGGCCGAACACGTCGAAACCGATGGCAACTCGTTCCCGGCTTAACTCACTGTGAGGGTCATAACTCGGCTGAAAAGCCTGCACTGCATCGTCGTCTGCTTGCGAACGCGGGACCATCTGTGCGGAGAATACATCCTCGGCCGGTCCGGCAGCTCCCAAGCACCACTCCGAGTAAACCACTGGCTCGAACCGGACCGCCTGCCACGCTCGTACTAGCTCGTCCCGCGTGACTTCCCCGTCCGCGAAGAGTTCGCTGGTCAGAAGCGCCCGACGGTTGCACTCCAACTGCACTCGGTCCCAGACACACCGGCTGCAAGCCGCAAAGGCCAGAATCCGCTTGCGCGCCACGGGCTGTTTGAGGAGGAAATCACACATCCCGTCCCAGCCGCGTGAGCGAATCGCGCCGGCTTTCATCGCTCACCCCCGCAGCTTCCGCAGCATCTCCCACAGCACGGCGGCGATGTTCCAGGCGTCGTCGTGGCCGCGGTGGTGGGTGCCCTCCAGCTTCAGCCCGCTCAGCGCCATCGCCTGCGGCAGCCCCACCTCCGTCGGCAGCGCCCGGCCGGCCGAGAACAGCGTCTTCACGTTCAGGTGGCTCGGGCCGAACGGGTAGCGCACCCCCGTCTCGCGGCACTGCTTGTCGAACTGCCGCCGGTCGTAGTCGCCGAAGCTCGCCCACAGCCGGGCCTGCGACAGGTACTCGTCCTCCAGCATCTTGCACGCGTCGTTGAACGCCACCCGGCCGGCCACCTGCTCCTGCGTCAGCGTCGTCAGCTGCGTGCAGAACGGGCCCACCGTCGAGCGCTCCGGCCGCACCAGGATGCTCCGCTTCTCCAGCCGCCGGCCGGTGCTCAGCTCCAGCGGGCACAGGCCGATCTCGATGATGTCGTTCGCCTGCCCCTTCGGCGGGTAGCCGCCGTCCCAGCAGGTCGATTCGATGTCGATGACGAGAACCTGGTCGAGCCGCTTGGCCATCGGCGCTCCACGGGCGATGCGGGTTCAGTTTACGGGCCGCTTGAAACTCGAAACGCGAAACTCGACACTGTTCGCATGGACGTGCTCATCACCGCGGACGCCATCCGCGACCGCATCGACCGCATGGCGGGCGAGATCGGCGCCGCGTACCACGACGGCCGGCCGGTCACCGTCGTCGGCATCCTCACCGGCTGCCTCGTGTTCATGGCCGACCTGATCCGCCGCATCGACCTGCCGGTGCGGGTGGCGTTCATCACCGCGTCCAGCTACCGGGGCGAAACCACCTCACCCGGGAAGCTCCTCATCCGCGACGAACTCCTCCCCGACATCGCCGGCCGGCACGTGCTGCTGCTCGACGACATCCTCGACACCGGCAAGACGCTGACGCGGGTGGTGGCGCACCTCCTCGACCGCGGGGCGGAGACGGTGAAGGCGGGGGTGCTGCTGCGGAAGGTCGGGCGGCAGGAGGTGCCGTTCGACCCGGACTTCGTCGGGTTCACCATCCCCGACCGGTTTGTGGTCGGGTACGGCCTCGACTTCAACGACGAGTACCGCCACCTGCCGTACATCGGCGTCCTCGACGGGCCGCCCGCGTGACCGCCGTTCGCGTGCTGTTCCTGGCCTCCGACCTCGGCGCCACCGGCGCCGCGAAACAACTCGCGCTCCTCGCCCCGCGCCTCGCGGCGGAAGGGGTCGCGCCGGTCGTCGCCGTGCTGGGGAGGGCCGACACGCCCGCCGCCGACCGCCTCCGCGCCGCGGGGGTGAGCGTTCACGCGACGCCGATGCGGTCGCCATTCGACCCGACGGGTCGGCGGCAACTGCGCACGCTGGTTGCCGCCGTCGCGCCGAACGCGCTTCACGCCTGGGGGCCGGCGGCGGTGCGGGTCGGCCGGGCACTGAGCCGCTGGGGCGGGCCGCCGCTGGTGGCGTCCGCCGCGAGCGACCCCGGCGGCGGCCTCGGCGGCTGGCTGACCACACGGTCACTCCGCGCCGCCGATCGGGTGATCGCCGCGTCGTGGGCCGAGGCAGAGTGCTACCGCCGGCTCGGCGTCTCGGGCGACAACCTCACGCGCATCCCGCCCGCGGTCGAGAGTGCTCCGCCGGCCGCCGACCGCACCGCGTCCCTGAAGGAACTCGGGCTGCCGCCGACCGCCCGCCTCATCCTCACGGCCGGAAGCCTGGAGCCGAGCATCGGGTTGAAGTCGGCCGTCTGGGCGTTCGACATCCTCCGCTACGAGTTCCCCGACCTGCACCTCGTCGTCGTCGGCGACGGCCCCGACCGTGCCGGGCTCGCCGCGTTCGTGCAGTCGCTGGCATTCGACGACACGCGCGTCCACTCCCCCGGCCCGCGGGCCGACCTGCCGGCTCTCGTGGCGCTGGCCGAACTCGTGTGGGTGCTGCAACCGCGCGGCGGCGTGAACCTTGCACTGGAGGCCATGGCCGCGGGCCGGCCGGTCGTCGGCTGGAACAACCCTGACATCGCCGAGGTCGTCGCGGACGGCGAAACCGGGCTGCTCGTCGGCATCGGCGACAAGGCGCAGGTGGCGGCGCAGGCGCACGGATTGCTCACCGATCCGACCACGGCCGACCGCCTCGGCGCGTCGGGGAAGGCCCGCGCGGCGGAGCGGTTCGGGGCCGACCGGATGGCCGCCCCCTACGCCGGGGTGTACCACGATCTCACCCGCCGCGCCCGCGGCGGCTCTCCCTGATCACCGGAATCACCCATGCGGGGCGTGCTGACGGTCATCCTCGCCGGCGGAAAAGGCTCCCGGCTCGAGCCGCTGACCCGCGACCGGGCCAAGCCGGCCGTGCCGTTCGGCGGCCTGTACCGCATCATCGACTTCACCCTGTCGAACTGCATCAACAGCGGCCTCCGCCGCATCCTGGTGCTGACGCAGTTCAAGTCGCGGTCGCTGGACCGCCACATCCGGGCCGGGTGGAGCTTCATGAGCCCCGAACTCGGCGAGTCGGTCGAGGTGCTGCCGCCCCAACAGCGCATCGACGAGACGTGGTACAAGGGGACCGCCGACGCCATTTATCAGAACATCTATTCGATCGAGCGCGAGGACTGCGACCTGATCATGGTCCTGGCCGGCGACCACATCTACAAGATGGACTACAGCGGCATGGTCCGCGCCCACCGCGAGCGCGGCGCCGACGTGACCATCGGCTGCATCCCCGTGCCCCTCTCGGAGACGCGCCACTTCGGCATCGTCGAGACCTCCGCGGACGACTGGACCAAGAGCTTCCTGGAGAAGCCGGCGACCGCCGCACCGATGCCCGGCGACCCGCAGCACGCGCTCGGGTCGATGGGCATCTACGTGTTCCCGACGCGACTTCTGTTCGAGCTGCTGTGCGAGGACGCGGCGACGCCCGGGAGCGACCACGACTTCGGCAAGAACGTGATCCCGCGGATGATCGAGAACGGCCAGCGGGTGTTCGCCTACCGGTTCCGCGACGAGAACCGCAAGTCGGTGCCGTACTGGCGCGACGTCGGCACGCTCGACGCCTACTACCAGGCGAACATGGACCTGATCGCCATCGACCCGGTGCTGAACCTGTACGACGGCGACTGGCCGATCCGCACGTTCCACCCGCAACTGCCGCCGCCGAAGTTCATATTCAGCGCCGACGGCCCGCCCGGCCAAGTCCGCCGCGGCGAGGCGCTGGACAGTCTGGTGTGTCCCGGCAGCATCGTTTCCGGCGGGCAGGTGCGGCGGAGCGTGCTGTCGCCGCGGGTGCGCGTGAACAGCTACGCCTTCGTCGAGGACTCGATCCTCCTCGACGGCGTGGACGTGGGCCGGTACTGCCGCGTCCGGCGGGCGATCATCGACAAGGAGGTGAAGCTGCCGCCGTACACGGTGCTCGGCTACGACCAGGAGTTCGACCGCCGACGCGGGTTCACGATCACCGAGGGCGGCATTGTGGTGGTACCGAAGACGGAGCCGGCGGACACGTTCTTGGCGCCGAACCCGCTGCCGGGGTAAATGCGTCGCTTGGGGGTCGGTAGCCGCGGGCTTCAGCCCGCGTGACGCAGGCGGTGTCACAGTTGCGTGGCTACCTGGAACCTCCGCCGCAGGTGGGCGCGGGCTGAAGCCCGCGGCTACCGAACCCGTGCCTTCCTCTCCCACAGCAGCAGCGTCGTGATCGTCTTGGCGTCCTTCACCTCGCCGCTCAGGCACATCCGCACGGCTTCTGTCAGCGGCACCGTCACCGGTTCGAGTTGCTCGTCGGCTTCGAGTGCCATTGGGCCGGGGGTCAGCCTCTCGGCGACGAACAGGTGGAGCTGCTCGTTCATCACCCCCGGCGAGGCGTACAGGTAGCCGAGGTACGTCCACCGGGCGGCGGTGTAGCCCGTCTCCTCGGCCAGCTCCCGCCGCGCGCAGCTCTCCAGCTCCTCGTTCGGCTCGCGGGTGCCGGCGGGCACCTCCCACAGCGTCTCGCCCACGACCCAGCGCTGGTTCCGCAGCAGAACCACGTGGTCTGCGTCGAGGATCGGCAGGATCACGACCGCGCCCGGGTGCATGATGAAGTCGCGGCGGACGGTGGTGCCGTCGGGGGCGGTGAACGTGTCCACCGCGACGGAGACGCGGCGGCCGGTGTAAACGATCTCGCGGGCCATCGGGGGGTTCCGCCGGAAGTGCGGGAAGGGGGCCGAATTGCGGCACGCTCCCGGCGATGATAAGATGACCCGCGACGGCAGGCAACCCGCCGGTCGGCCAGGGACGGGGTGGTTCCGATGCGCGATCCGATGAGCTGGGCGCTCCCGGTCTTCCGGGCGTTCGGCATCCCGGTCAAGCTCCACGTCTTCTTCATCATCATCACCCTCGGCCTGTTCCTCCGTCAGGTCACGGCGAAAGACAACCCCATCGACTGGGGCGACGTCTTCCTGTTCACCATCGTGCTGCTGTTCCTCGTCATCCTGCTCCACGAGTTCGGCCACTGCTTCGCCGCCCGCGCGGTCGGCGGCGACGCCAAGGAAATCCTGATCTGGCCGCTCGGCGGGCTGGCGTACGTCGAGGTGCCGAACTACCCGCGGCCGAACTTCCAGGTCGCCGCCGCCGGCCCGGCGGTGAACGTCCTCATCTGCGCCGTGGTCGCCGTCCCGCTGCTGGCCTTCGGCTTCATCCCGAGCGTGAACCCGCTGGCGAACCCGTACGTCTCGGAGATGCGGAACTTCAACGGGAAGGACTACACGAGCGAGTACGGCCTGAAGGTGTACCGCACCGGCACGAGCGAGCAAGTGCCCGCGAGCGTACTCCAGGACGAACTGACCAGGAGGCAAGAACCGGGTCTCCAGAAGAGCGTCAGCTGGAACCCCGAGACGGCCAAGGACGTGGCCGAGAAGATGGGCGGCGACCGCGCCGTGGCCCCGGGGTGGGCGGTGTGGCTGAACCGCACCTTCTGGCTGTCGTGGGTGCTGCTGCTGTTCAACCTCATCCCGGCCTACCCGCTCGACGGCGGCCAGATGCTCCAGGCGTACATCTGGGGGCGGTCCGACCTCCGCCGCGGTGTCACCGTCGCGGCGTACACGGGGTTCGTGTTCGCGCTGATTTTCCTGATCGTGTCGGTGGCGGCGAACGAGACGCTGTTCATGGGCCTGTCGCTGTTCATGCTGTACTCGTGCTCGCAACGGCTGCACCAGCTCGACAGCGAGGAGGGGCCGTTCGGGTACGACTTCTCGGCTGGGTACACGAGCCTGGAGCGCGACGACGAGCCGCCGCCGCGGCCGAAGAAGAAGCTCGGCCCGGTCGCCCGCTGGTGGCAGGCCCGCAAGGCAAAGAAGATCGCCGCCGAGAGCGCCCAGCGGCTGCGCGACGAGGAGCGGATGGAGGAGTTGCTGGGCAAGATCGCCGCGACCGGGATGGGCTCGCTGACCGACGAGGAGCGGCGGTTCCTGGAGCGGTTCAGCGCCCGCTACCGCGACCGATCGTAGAATCGAAAGCCCGGGGACGGCCGTCCCCGGGCTTTGGAGTTCGTGTCGTGTCCAACCTGATCGACCCCCGCACCCTTTCCGGGTTTCGCGACTACCTCCCCGCCGCGATGATCCCGCGCGAGCGCATCCTCCAGTGCGTCCGCGAGGTGTGCCGGTCCTACGGCTTCACCCCCATCGACACGCCGGCCGTGGAGTCGCTCGACGTGCTGCTCGGCAAGGGCGGCGACGAGTCGGACAAGCTGGTGTACCGCGTCCGCAGCGCGAAGGCCGAGAAGGAAGAAGCCGGCCTCCGCTTCGACCTGACGGTGCCGTTCGCGCGCTTCGCGGCGCAGTACGTGTCGCAGTTGGGGACGCCGTTCAAGCGCTACGCGACGGGGCCGGTGTGGCGCGGCGAGCGGCCGGGGAAGGGGCGGTTCCGCGAGTTCTGGCAGTGCGACTTCGACACCATCGGCACCACGTCGAACGCCGCCGACATCGAGACGGCACTGGTCATCAACGACCTGTTCACCGCCATCGGCATCGACCGGTTCGAGGTGCGGGTGAACAACCGGCTGCTGCTGAACGGCCTGCTCGACCTCTACGGCCTGAGTGACCGGGCGGTGCCGCTGCTGCGGTCGCTCGACAAGCTGCCGAAGATCGGCCGCGACGAGGTGACCGAGGAGATGGTGAAGGAGGCGGCAGTGACCGCCGAGCAGGCCGGCCGCGTGCTCGACCTCGCGGAGACGACGGGCACGAACGACGAGGTGCTGGCGCGGGTCGAGTCGTTCTTCGCCGGCGCCCCGAACGACAAGGCCGCCGAGGGGCTGAAGCGGCTGCGCGAACTGCTGTCGGTGGCGACGGCGGCGGGCGTGCCGGACGGCCGGTTCCGCATCGACCTGAGCATCTGCCGCGGCCTCGACTACTACACCGGCACCATTTACGAAACCTTCCTGGCCGACCTGCCGGGCATCGGTTCCGTATGCTCGGGCGGCCGCTACGACAACCTCGCCAGCCTGTACACGAAGCAGGTACTCCCCGGCGTCGGGGCGTCGCTCGGCCTCGACCGCCTCATCGCCGCGCTGGAGGAACTGAAGCACCCGCTGATGGGCGGCCAGACCACGCCCGCGGACGTGCTGATCGTGCAGTTCGACGCGGCCCGCCTCGGCGACTACCAGCGTGTCGCGCGGCAGCTGCGCGCGGCGGGGGTGGCCGTCGAGGTGTACCCGGACGCGAAGAAGGTGGGTCAGCAACTCCAGTACGCCGAGAAGCGCGGCTTCCGCGCGGCGGTGATCGCCGGCCCGGCCGAGTTCGAGTTGGGCGTGTGGAAGGTGAAGGACCTGGCGAAGCGCGAGGAACGAACGGTCGCGGAGTCGGAGTTGGTGGCGACGATTCAGGCGAGCCGACCGGCGTAAGCCGGCGGGTGAGGACCGCTGGAACGCGACCATGAACCGCGACAACCACTACGAGGCGGCGTTCGAGGCGTACCTCCGCGCCCGCGGCGTCGCCGTCGTGCCCGTGGTCGAGGCGCGCCGCAGCTACCTCGACGACGAGGACGCGAAGTCGCCGGACTTCCTCGTCATCGGCCCGGACGACGCCCGGCTGGTGGTGGACGTGAAGGGGCGGAAGTTCCCCGGCGGCCCGCCCGACCGGCCGCGGAAGGTATGGGAGCACTGGTCCACCCGCGAGGACGTGACCGACCTCGGCCGCTGGGCGGCGCGGCTGGGGCCGGGCTTCCGCGGCGTGCTCGCGTTCGTGTACCACGTGCAGCCGACGGTCGCGCTCCCCGACGACACGCCCGACCTGTTCGCGCACGGCGGCCGCAGCTACCTCGCCCGCGGCGTCTCCGTCGCGGACTACGCCGAACACATGCGGCCGCGCAGCCCGCGCTGGGGCACGGTGGACCTGCCGACCGACACGTTCCGGCTGCTGGTCCGGCCGTTCACGTCGTTCCTGGAAGCGCCCGAGGAGTCCGTGGTATGACGCCGCTTCGCGTCGGGATCGTGGCCGAGGCGACCGGGCGGCCCATCCGCCTCGCCGTGGCCGAGTCGGCGCGGATGGGGGCGACCGCGATTCAGGCCGACGCCGTCGGCGACTTGCTCCCCGCGCAGCTCGGCGAGACCGGCCGCCGCGAGTTCCGCAACCTTCTCCGCTCGTACTCGCAGGAGTTGGCCGCGCTGCACGTCCCGCTCCGCCGCGGACTCGACATCGCGGCCGACCTTCAGCCGCGGATCGACGCCGTGCGGAAGTCGATGCAGCTGGCGTTCGACCTCGGCGGCCGCCACGTCGTGGTGCCGTGCCCGAAGCTGCCGGACGAGGCGGAATCGCCGCGGGCACAGCTGATGCGCGAGGCGCTGACGGCGCTCGGCCAGTACGGCGACCGCGTGGGCACGGTAGTGGCACTGGAGATCGGCTTCGACCCCGCCGACAAGGTGCGCGACTACCTGGCCGCGTTCGACACCGGCAGCCTGAAGGTGACGTTCGACCCGGCAAACCTGATGATGCACGGCCACGACCCGCTGGCGAACTTGGCGCCGCTGAAGGGGCTGATCGCCCACGTCCACGCGCGCGACGCCCGCAACGCCGGCCTGAGCCGCGGCCTGCAGGAAGTCGCGCTCGGGGCCGGCGACGTGGACTGGCTGGCGCTGACGGCGACGCTTCAGGTCATGGAGTTCGACGGCTGCCTGTGCGTGGACCGCGAGCAGGGCGCGAGCAAGCTCGCCGACGTGACGAACGGCGTGAAGTTCCTGCGACGGTTTGCGGGGCCGCTGCTAGCGCCCGGGTAGGGTGAGGAGCAGGGCGGTGGTCGCCCAGCCGGTCGCGGCGGCGGAGATGAACTGGTCCTTCTCGTGCGGGAAGCCGCTCTCGTAGTACGGCTGGAACGGCTTGCTCCGCGACTTCACGTGCCACGACCCGTCGGCCAGTTGCCCCTTCAGCAGGAACGCCACGCCGCGGGCGTAGGCCGGGTGGTCTGACGGCAACCCGCCGGCCTCGCGCAGCGCCACCAGCGCGGTTCCGGTGGCGTAGGCGTCGGGCGTCATCGTGTCGAGCTGGCGCCAGCCGCCGTCGGGCTGCTGCGTCTTTAGCAACTCCCACGCGGCCGCGGCGACCTCCGTTTCTGTCGCACCCGCGGCCTTCAAGCCGAACAGCTGGAAGGCGCGATCCTCGGTGTCGGCGGCGCGCGCCTTGAGGAGCCAGCCGCGGGCCGCGGTCACGCGCTTGTCGGCGCGGTCGCGCTGCTCCGGTGTCGCCCACTTCTTCACCGCTCGGACCGCGAGCGCGGTGGTGGCGAAGCTGCTCGCCTCGGTCGGCGGGCGGTTCGAGCCGGTGCGCCAGTGGTCGCGGTCGGCCTGTGCTTGCAGCAGGTAATCGGCGACCGCCGCGGTGTTCTCGTCGGCCGGGTGGCCGGCCTGCTCGAGAGCGAACAGCAGGTAGCCGGCGGTGTCCACGCCGCCGCCGGTCCCCAGCCCCTTCACGAACCGCTCGCGGTTCGCGGCGACGAACCCAGCAGCGTGCTCGGCCTGCGCCTTGAACAGAGCGTCCGACGCCGCGAACCCGCGGCCGACGGCGGTGCGGTGGGCCATCAGCGCCGGCGCCTGGTTGTGGCAGGCGAAGCACGACTTCTGCTCGGCGTGGCCGGTCGCGGCCTTCGCCAGCAGCGGCAGCGCCCTCGCGGCGCCGACCCGCGCGGGCGTCGACACTTGCGGGAAGGGCAGGAGCGTGAGGGTGAGGGCGGCGAACACGGGAGCCTCCTGTGCGTTACTTCTTGCCGGACCCCAGCGACCACTCGAAGAACGCGTACAGCGCCGCGTTCGACTCCTCGCTCGGGTCGTGCTTCGGCCGCGTGGTGAGCGCCACGCGGTTCTCGACCCCGAGCAACCGGTTCACCGCGACGCTGTGATTGAGCGCCTTCCAGCGCTCGACCGGGTCTTCGGCCCCGCCCGACGCCAGGAACGGCCGCGGGGCCATCAGCGCGTGCAGCTCGTGCAGGTCGCGCTTCTCGTCCATCATCCGCTTGTACGGCCCGGTGCGCGGGTTCTTGTCGTTCGGTATGCCGCGGCCGCGCTGCTCGGCCTTGCCCGGCTCGAAGCCCAGGTACCACGGCTCCCAGTAGTTCACGTTCGACCGCGTCTCGTCGAACACGATACCGGGGTCGGACCACGCGCCCGCGACGAAGCGGTCGAACAGGCACGCCGCGAACATCGCCCACTTGCCGCCGTAGCTGTGGCCGGTGATGCCGATGCGGGCGGCGTCCACGAACGGCAGCGACGCGAGAATCTGGTAGCAGTTCGCGGCCTCGTAGGCGTGGAACGACAGCGGCTGGATGCGGCACGTTTCCCGCGTCGGGTAATACGTGTTCGGGTCGCCACCCACCGAAAGCGTGACGAACCCCCGGCGCGCGAGCTGGATGGCGAAGTCCCGGAACGGCCCCTTGCCTTTGCCGATGCCGGTGTCGGCCTCGTAGAATACGACGACGACCGCGGGAAACGGCCCCGGCCCGTCCGGCACCAGCAAGTACGCGTCGTCCACGACGCGGCCGGGGGCGGTCTCGATCTTCACGCGGTGCTGCGTGACCGTGTCGCGCTTCTCCTTCGAGACGTACTCCAGCTTCGGCCGCTCGATCAGCGGCGGCCACGCCCCCATCTGGCCGTGCCAGTAGGTGAGCAACTCGCCGCGGCGCTTCTTCCAGTCGGCAGGCGTGCGGACGGGCGTACCGTCGTTGAACAGGAGCGGGGAGCGGTAGGTGCCGAAGTCCTTCTCCAGCGCCGGCGGCGGGCGGAAGCATTTGGCGATCGACGCCGGCGGATCGCTGGTCGGGGCGGCAGTACTGGCCGGGGTGAGGGCGACGACGCCGGCGAGGAGCGGGAGCAAGACGCGGGGCAGCATGGGGCGCCTCGTGCGTTACAGCCGACGGGCGAAGTGAACCTGGCGGGCCACCTCGACAAACCCGCACGCGGGGTACAGGTGGTTGCCAACTGGGTTCTGGGCCATCGTCTCGATCACCGCGTAGCACAGCCCGGCGGCGCGGAAGTGCTCGAGTGCGTGCTCGATCAGTCGCCGGCCGAGTCCGAGGTTGCGTGCGTCCGCCGCCACCGCCAGGTTCGGAATACGTCCGCGGCCCGCCTCGCGGTCGGAGCGGGTGGAGACGTAGCCGACCACCCGGCCGGCCGCCTCCGCGACGAACACACCGCCCGGGTCGGCGGCCACGTCCTCGTCCACGTGCCGTGACTTCCGCCACCGCCAGTCGTGCCCGTGGAGGTCGCCAAGCGCGTCCTCCACGTTCTGTTCCAGCGTCACGCCCTCGAACGCCGTCACCGTCAGCTCCCGCAGTGCGGGGAGGTCGGCAGGTCGGTAGGGGCGGATGACGACATCCACGGTTGGGCTCAGGCGAGGATGTCGCGGACCACTTTGCCGTGAACGTCGGTCAGTCGGTAGTCGCGGCCCTGGAAGCGGTACGTCAGCTTCGTGTGGTCGAAGCCGAGGCAGTGCTGCAGTGTTGCCTGCAAATCATGCACGTGAACAAGGTCGCGGCCGACGCGGAAGCCGAGTTCGTCGCTCTCGCCGTGGGTGTGGCCGGCCTTGATGCCGCCGCCGGCGAGCATCAGCGAGAAGCAGTCCGGGTAGTGGTCGCGGCCGAGCACCTGGCTCGCGGCCGTGCGCCCCTCGCGGAACGGCGTCCGCCCGAACTCCCCGCCCAGGATGATCAGCGTCTCGTCGAGCAGCCCCCGCTGCCGCAGGTCTTTGATGAGCGCCGCGACCGGCTTGTCCATCGTCGCGCACTTGTTTGTCAGCCCGTCGCGGATGTCCTCGCCCGGGCCGGTGCCGTGGAAGTCCCAGCCCCAGTCGAACAGTTGCACGAACCGCACCCCCTGCTCGACAAGCCGCCGGGCCAGCAGGCAGTTGTTGGCAAACGTGGCCGCTCCCGGCTGGGCGCCGTAGCTATCGAGCGTGGTCTGCGTTTCGCGGCTGATGTCCATCACTTCGGGCACGGCGGTCTGCATGCGATAGGCCAATTCGTATTGAGCAATCCGCGTGAGTGTCTCCGGATGGCCTAGTTCCTGGGCTTGGATCTCGTTCAGGTCTCGCAGCGCATCGAGCGTTTCGCGGCGGACCTCGCGGTTCATGCCGGGGGGGTCCGACGCATACAGAACCGGGTCGCCCTTTGAGCGGCACTGCACGCCCTGATACACCGACGGCAGAAAGCCGCTGCCGAACGAGTTCTTGCCGCCGTTGGGCTGCACGCCGCTCGAGATGAGCACCACGTAGCCCGGCAGGTTCTCGTTCTCGCTCCCCAGGCCGTAGGTGACCCAGGCCCCCAAGGCGGGCCGGCCCGAGCGAGCCGAGCCCGTGTACAGCAACAACTCGGCAGGCGCGTGATTGAACTGCTCGGTGAA
>DASPHQ010000881.1:0-4217 GCA_035629595.1 Urbifossiella sp.
CGCCGCGGAAATCGGGGGCGAACCCGAAGAAGCTCAGCCTCCCTTCACCGGTGCGGCCGTCGATGATGCGGATGTGCGGGCCGCCGCCGGCGCCGGGGGCGTACACGTAGTCGTCGAACCCGTCGCCGTCGAGGTCGGCGACGGCGACCCGCGTGTCGCCGCCGAACCCGGGGAACGGGTCGGCCTGCGGCGCGGCGCCGGGCGGCGCGTTCCGCACCGTCACCCCGTCCGGGCTGGTGAACACCACCGTGTCGAGCGGGATCGGCCCCAGCGTCGGCGGCGGGGGGGGGCCGTCATTCGGGATTCGTTGCACCTCCACGGCCCCGAGGTCGAGCCCCGGTCCGCTCGGCCGCGACAGGCCGCGCTGGTCGGTCCGCAGCAGGAGGCCCATGTCCTGGCCGTCGTCGGGGGCGTCCGGGCCGCCGGCGTCGATCGCCTCGCTGTCGGGCGTCGGCAGGAGGGTGGGGGTGGGGCCGCCGTTCTCCGCCAGCGCCGCGACCACCACCGGCCGGGTCGCGGCGCGGACGCCACTCACGTCGGCGTCGCCGCCGTCGTTGCGGACGCCGCCGCCGTTCGTCAGGCTCGGGTCGGTCGCGGTGAGGACGGCGTTCGTGCCGTCGCTCACGAGGCGGCTGTTCACCACCTCCGCGGCGGCGTCGGCCGAATCGACCAGGATCGAGTTGCGGACGGTGAGCACGGCGTCGTTGCCGGTGCCGGTCGCGGCCAGGTTGTACACGGCGCCGCCGTCGTCGGCCCGGTTCGCGGCGAACGTGCTGCTGACGACGACCGCAGTGCCGTTGAGGTTGAACAAGCCGCCGCCGAAGCCCTGCCCCGACCCTTCGCCGTCGCCCGAGAGCCCGCCGGCGGCGCCGTTGCCGAACACGGTGCTGTTGGCGACGCGGACGGTGCCGCCGAGGTTGAAGATCGCCCCGCCCATCCCGGCCCCGCCGCCGCCCGACTGGCCGCCGTCGCCCCCGCCGAAGCCGCCCGGGGTGGTGGTCGCGCTGCCGGACCCGCTCGACGCGCCGGCGCCGCTGCCGGCGCCGAACCCGCCCACACCGGCCTTCCCGAAGAAGGGGTTCCCGGCGGCGCCGCCGCCGCCGAACCCGCCGTCGCCGCCGGACGTGCCGCCGCCGCCGCCGCCGCCGAACCCGCCCGGGTCGCCGCTCCCCTCGCCGGTCCCCTCGCCGCCGTTCGGGCCGCCCCCATCGAACCCGGTCGCGGACGCGCCGAGCCCGCCGCCCCCGCCGCCCGCGAACGACTCCACGTCCCGCACGCCGCCGGCACCGCCGACGGCGGCGTTCCCCGTCAGGGTGCTGTTCAGGACGATGAGGTCGCCCTGGTTGAGGATCGCGCCGCCGAGCCCGGCCGCGCCGCCGCCGCCGTTGGCACCGCTGCCGCCAAGCGCGAGGCCGCCGCGCAGCTCGACCGAGTTCAGGTCGAGGCTGCCGCCGGGGCGGACGTGGAACAGGCGGAACGCCGGGGCGTCGCCGCCGCGCACGATCGCGACGCCGGACTGCGGCAGGCCGGCGGGAGTGGCGGGCTTGACGAAGATGCTGATCGGAGTGGTGACGACGTACTGGCTCGGCCCGGCGCTGTCGGGGTCGGCGGCGAGCGAGCGCGGGTCGAGGGTGCTGCCGTCGAGGAGGATGGTCGCCCCGGCCGGGCCGTCCGGGAGGGCGATGGCGTTGGGGTCGGGGTCGGCCTCGGCCGCGCGCATGGCCTCGGTGAGGCTGATAGCGCCGTCCGACCCGGGGTTGGCGGCGAGGGCGTCGGCGCTGCTGGTGTCGCCGTCGACAACATCGGCGAGGGTGGAGACGAAGATGGTGCCGGGCGCGAATTGGGCGGGCGTGGTGCGGTCTTCGAGGCGCTCGACGCGGGGGCGCTGGCGGCGGGACATGGGTCGCTCCGTGGTGCGGCGTGTCGTGATCCATCGTCCGACGACGGACTCGGCGGTCAGGATTTGTCGGCCGCGGCCGGCGAGTCGCGCCGTTGGGACTGTCAGAATTGATACCGACGGTGCCGCGAGGCGGAATTGTGTCAGTCGCCCATCACCACGTCCCGCTCGGCCGGCTCGCCGACCGGGGTGACGTCGGGGTTGTTCATGATCATCCTCGCGCAGCTATTCCACCGGAGCAGGGCGTCGTCGTTGGCCGGCGGGCGGAGTGCCTCGGCCCGCTCGAAGTGGGCCATCCCGTCCCGGAGGTACTGGTACACCGCGTCCCCGGCCCGCGGCTTGCCCGACCGCAGCCACGCAATCCCAGCCCGCTCGGCGATCAACCCGGCGTAGTACTCCCGCTCGTACTCGCCGGCCAGCTTCGGGAGGAGCTTCCGGGCGGCGTCGGGGGAGACGGGCCGGTGGCCGTCGAACCGGTCGGTCATCGCCAGGAGGAGCGAGACGAGCGCCTCCTGGTTG
Source organism: Urbifossiella sp. (assembly GCA_035629595.1). Classification (GTDB taxonomy): domain Bacteria; phylum Planctomycetota; class Planctomycetia; order Gemmatales; family Gemmataceae; genus Urbifossiella. The sequence goes on from DASPHQ010000881.1 coordinate 2,417, forward strand.
TCCGGCTCCAGCCGGAGCACGTCCTCGCAGATGCTCTCGGCCTGCTCCGGCTCGTTCAGCAGGCGGTAGCGGTGGGCCTTCTCCAGCGCCGCCGGGATCCCCTCCCGAGTCAGTGACTTCAGTTCGAACATGGGTGAGCCTCCGCAGGGGTCAGAGGACAGAGGCAGAAGATCCTGGCTCGGGGCCGGTAGCCGCGGGCTTCAGCCCGCGCCCACCTACGGCGGAGTTCGTGGGGTAACGCCCCTGTGACACCGCCAACGTGGGCGCGGGCTGAAGCCCGCGGCTACCGGCCCCGAGCCGAAGCCCCGAGCCGGGGGTTCGACGGAGCCGGGTGCGGTTACTTCTTCCGCGGGCGGAACACGAGCTGGATCAGCTTCAGCACCGGGTCGTAGAACTCGTCCACCACCCGCTCCTTGAGCGGGATGATGGCGTTGTCGGTGATGGTGATGTGCTCCGGGCACACCTTCGTGCAGCACTTGGTGATGTTGCAGTACCCGATGCCGTACTCGGCCTTCAGCTCGGGGATGCGGTCTGCCGTGTCGAGCGGGTTCATCTCCAGCGACGCGGCGTACACCAGGAACCGGGGGCCGATGAACTCGGCGTGCTTGTGGTGGTCGCGCAGGACGTGGCACACGTCCTGGCACAGGAAGCACTCGATGCACTTGCGGAACTCCTGCACCCGGTCGGCGTCCTCCTGCTTCATCCGCCAGGTGCCGTCCGCGGCGTCCGGCGGCCGCGGCTTGAACCTGGCGATCTTCTTCTTCACCTCGTAGTTCCACGACACGTCGGTGACGAGGTCTTTGACCGTCGGGAACGCCTGCATCGGCTCGACGACCACCGTCTCGCCGGGCGGCAGGTCGGACATCCGGGTCATGCACATGAGCCGCGGGACGCCGTTGACCTCGGCGGAGCACGACCCGCACTTGCCGGCCTTGCAGTTCCACCGGCAGGCGAGGTCGGGCGCCTGCGTGGCCTGAATCTGGTGGACGGCGTCGAGGACGACCATGCCCTCGCCGACCTCGGCGGTGTAGTCCTTGAACTCGCCGCCGGTCGCGTCGCCGCGCCAGACGCGGAAGGTGGCCGTCGCCATTACTTAAGCTCCTCCGGCAGCTGCCCGCCGCCCTCGGCCTTGATCGCTTCCTTCAGCTCGTCGGGCATCGGCGGGATCGGTTCCAGCCGCACCTGCATGGTGCCGTCCGGGGCGCGCCAGGTGATCGTGTTTACCTTGCCGAAGTTCGCGTTGTCCTTCCGCGGGTAATCGTCCCGGTACTGCCCGCCGCGGCTTTCCTTCCGCACAATCGCCGCCTTCGTGATGCCTTCCGAGACGGTCAGCAGGTTGTGCAGGTCCAGCGCCGTGTGCCAGCCGGGGTTGAACTCGCGGTTGCCGGGCACCTTGCACTGCGCCGCCCGCGCCCGGAGCTGCTGCAAGCCGTCCAGCGCCCGCAGCATCTCGTCCTCCCGGCGGACGATGCCGACCAGGTCCTGCATCATGTCCTGCAAGTCCTGCTGCACCTTGAACGGGTTCTCGTCGCCGGCCCGCTCGAACGGCTCCAGCGCCCACCGGGCCGCCGCCTCGACTTGATCGCCGTGGATCTGCCCGGCACTGCCGTCCTTCGCGTACTGTGCCGCGTACTCCCCGGCCCGCTTGCCGAGCACGAGCAGGTCGGAGAGCGAGTTGCCGCCGAGCCGGTTCGCCCCGTTGATGCCGGCCGCGCACTCGCCGCACGCGAACAGCCCGGGGATCCGCGACATCTGCGTGTCGCTGTCCACCCGCACCCCGCCCATCATGTAGTGCGTCGTC
>DASPHQ010000882.1:0-3606 GCA_035629595.1 Urbifossiella sp.
CCGCCAGCGCACCCGCGTGCTGGTCGGCTATCCGGTGGCCCAGGGGCAGGCGGCGTCCGCGAGCCCCGTCCTCGGCCGGAAGCTCGACGCCTCCGACGTGCTGGTGTTCGACATGAAGGGGAACCGGCTCGCCGCGAAGGCGTGGCGCGAGAAGCTGCAGAACGATCAGCACGTCCTTGTGGCGTGGGGCGGGGTCGTGCCCAACCCGCGCGAGCTGGCCCTGTTCAAGGACGACACCCTGGTCGTGGTCTTCGCCGGCGGCGGCACCGTGGCTGAGGGCGGCGCCCCGGGGGCGCGGACCGAATACCGGGTCATCGTGCAGCCGGACGGGAGCCACGCGTACGTCCCGTTCACCGCCCCGCCCCCGCTGCCGGGCAGCTACACACCATTAGCTTTGCCTCCCGAGCCGGCCCGCATCCCGTCGCCGTCGAACCGGCGGGCGCCGGCACCTGGCTCCGACACCGTCCCCAACTGACCCCGCACGCACGGTGTAACACCACTCACCGCCCGGCGAGGAACAGCGTCGTGAGGCACGTCATCGTCGCGTCCTCGCGGTTGAGCAGCGACTCGGGGTCGTCGGGGTCGATGGCGCGATCGAGGGCCGCGAGAGCGGCGGGTTTCAGGTGGTCGGCGAGGAACTCGCGCGAGTCGCGCAGGTGGAGCCGGAGGAAGCGGCGGGCGGCCGGGCCGAACGGGGTCTGGCGGTCCGCCGCGAACGTTTTCTTGCCGCGCGGCGTCAGCCCGGCGTCGAGGATGAACTGCCGCATCCGTCGGGCTGGTGACAGCGCCACCTTCGACCCGTACCGCGCCCGGCTGGCGTCGGCCGCGGCGCGCTGGACTTCCACCTCCAGTTCCACCGGCCAGTTCACGACGACACGATGGAACTCGTCGTCCTCCAGCACCGCGACGCGGCCGCCGGGGCGCGTCACGCGGCGCATCTCCTCCAGTGCCGCCACGGGGTCGTCGAGGCTGATGAAGCTCTGGGCGCACCACACCACGTCGAACGCGGCGTCGTCGAACGGCAGGTGGTAGGCGTCGGCCTTCACGAACGCGACGGATGTGGTGTCGCCCGCACCGGCGACCGTCTCGGCGGCGGCGGCGAGGTAGGCGTCGGACTGGTCGGCTGCGGTCACTCTGCCGAACGGGTGGAGGCGGCGGGCCAGGAGGGCGGTAAAGAACCCATCCCCGCACGGCACGTCGAGCACAGACGCGCCGGTCGGCAGCGGCACCGCGCGGACCGCCCGGCGCAGCTCCCGGCGGAAGGCGCGGTGGAACGCCGTTAACGTCGCGGCATACGCGGGGAGGTGGGCGTCGTCGCTCATGCGACGCGGCTTGCGAACGGCGTGCCGGTTGGCATCCGGGATGCATTACCGGGGGCGGAGTGGGCGGACTACCCGCCCGCCGTCCCCACTTCCGGAGGCCGTATGCCGATCCTGAGTCAACCCGCGTTCGGGCCGAAGCTGTCGATCGGGTTCATCACCGGAGGTGCGCTCATCGACGTGTGGGACCTGGTGTGGTACTTCACCCTGGCCGACCACCCGCTCAGCCCGCCGCAGCAGTTCATGTTCTGGGGCCTGCTCCTCACCGGGGCCACATTCCTGGTTATCGGCTTCTTCCTCGGGTCGATCGGCCGGGCGGCGCGGGCGGCCGAGCTGCCGCCGACCGACGAGACGACGCGGGCGGAGGCGGCGGTGCAGCAGGCGGCCGCGGGGAACCCGGCGGTGGCTCCGGCAGTGGTCGCCCCGGCGGTAGCGGGGGTCGCGCCGGCCCCGGCAATGCCGCCCGCGGGCGTGGTGCCCACGACCGCCGTGGTGCCGGGCGGCAGCTAACCGTGACGGGTGAGACGAGGTGAAGCGGGGGGCGGGTGCCTCCCGCTTTTTTCGTGCGCGTGGGCGAGCCGACCGCCGTCAAGTGGCGGGTGCCTCGGGTTTCCGGGGCTCGGGCTTGGTAGCCGCGGGCTTCAGCCCGCGCGAGCAACGAAGTTCGATTCGCGTTGCTCCCTGGCCGCTGCCGTAGCTCGCGCGGGCTGAAGCCCGCGGCTACCAAGCCCGAACCCTGAGATACCCGCCGCTCGACGGACGGCGGTCGGCTCGCCCACGCGCGCACGAAAAAGCCGGCGGCCGCGGGGTCCACCCCCGCGGCCGCCGGCTTTTCACGACTTCCTGACACTACACCGAGCGGGCGGCGCGGCCGAGGAGCAGCCCGACGCCGAACCCGACCAGGATCGCCGGCAGCGGGTAGCGGCGCACCAGGCTCGCCACCTCGCGGCCGAAGTCGCCGGCGCGCTCGCCGACGGCGTCGTAGGCGTCGTGGGCGAACTGCTGCACCCGCTCCGCGTTCACGTTCCCGGCCCAGTCGCCGAGCCGCTCGCGGGCCTGCCCGGCCAGGTCGCTCACCTTGTCGCGGGCCTGGCCCGCCAGGTCGCCGGCCCGCTCGGCCAGGTGCTGCGCGGAGTCGCGGATCGTGCCCGTCACGCCGCCGCTGCTGCCGCCCGCGGCCTGGTCCGTCGCGCCCTTCGCGGCCGACGCGGCGTCGTTGACGCCGGACTTCACCGCCCGGGCGGTGTCGTCGATACCGGACTTGATGTTGTTCTTCATGTCTGCCATCGGCGAGACCTCCGATACAGGGGCTGGATTCGGCTCGGGTCGAACCGACACTACCCGACCAATGCACCCGCCGTGCCAACCGCGCGAACCTTCCCGGGGGCGTCAGACGGGACCGCCGCGGCGGAAAACACCGCGTGCAACTCCGTCAGCCGCTTGCGCGTGTCGGTCAGCGTGTCGTCCACCCCGTCGGCGCCGCTGGCCTGGGCACCGTCGTCCCCAAAGTCCTCGCCGCGGCCCCACCGGCCGACCACCACCCGCAGGTCCGGGAACCGGGCCTTGATCCGCGTCACCAGGTAGCGGGTGTGCGCCACCCCGCCCGGCGGCAGCGACGCGAGCACCACCGCCGCCGGATTCGTCTCCTCGATCCGCGTCAGCAGCTCGGCCGCGAGGAGCTGATCCGTCGCCAGTTCCACGTCCCACCGGCCCGGGTCGAGGAGCCGGCTCATCAGCTCGGCCGCGGCCAGGTCCACCTCGTCCCGCCCGGGGGCGATCAGCACGCGGACGCGGTTGGTGCCCGCGGACGGCTCCGGCGGACGGGCCAACACCACCTCCTCGCCGATTTCGCGGGCGGCATCGGTCACGAACTCGAGTCCCTCGTCGGTCAGGTCGCGCTCCTGGCGCTCGCGCTTTGCTATGCACAGCGCCGGTACGATCACCCGGTCGAACACGTCGGCCGGGTCCGCCTCGCCGTCGCCCGACGCCAGCGCGATCCGGCTCGCCTCGTCCTGGTCGCGGGCGGCGAGCCGCTGGTAGAACGTCACCCGCTCCGGCAGCACCGGCTCGTCGCCCAGGAGTACGTCGAGGAACTCGAACTTGGCGACGTTCTTCCCGAGCACCAACAGGCACACGGTCAGCGGCCCGGACAGGATCAGCCCGACCGGGCCCCACAGGAACGCCCAGAATCCCGCCGCGACGAGCTGCGCCACCTCCGACAGCCCCATGCTCGGGCCGTACAGCATCGGCTCGAACACGTTGTTGGAGATCAGCTCCAGCACGATGA
>DASPHQ010000883.1:0-9288 GCA_035629595.1 Urbifossiella sp.
GCACCCCTGACAAGTCGGATCGCCCTATCCCCGGCCGGGTTACACCCCCGACCCTCGATCGGACGAATCCACGAACGCGACGCCGAGAGAATACGCCGCCCGGGCGTCCTGTCCTGAATAGGCGGAACCCGCGGGCGAACCGCAACCGGGCGGGATGTATCTAATCGGGGCAGACCGTGCAACCCCGAAAGCCCGGCGGCGTCGGAAAGGAAGGGGACCGGAAACGGTATCCCCCGACACACACCGGAAACACCCCGGGGCCGCGGAGCGGCCCGGGAACGGGAGGGACGGCGGTGAGCGCCTTCAAAGTGCAGGCCCTGCGCGAGCTGACGGAACAGCAGACCCGCTTCGCCCCGCCGGCCCGACGGCAGGAGCAGGTGGACCGGGCCGAGCGGCTCGTCGCCGAGATCGACCCGGGCAAGCAGTACCCCTACCAGTGGGTCTGCTTCAAGCTCACCGAGTACCGCTCGGACGCGCACGCCGACCTGGTCATCCCCGGCCCGCTGCTGCGGCACGACCTGGCCCTGTTCGCCCGCCGGGTCGAGCGGTCGATCCCGCCGCTGCCGATCGAGCAGGCCGTCGAGCCGATGCTCACGCTCGACCAGGTGAGCGAGCGGTTTCACGTGTCCACGAAGACGATCGGCCGGTGGCGGCTCCGCGGGCTGACCGCCCGGCGGGTGAAGGTCGCCGGCCGCAGCCAGCTCGGCTTCCCGGCCGGCGCCGTCGAGCGGTTCGTGGCCGACCACCGCCGGCTGGTGGAGAAGGGGTCGAAGTTCTCGCACCTGACAGACGGCGAGAAGGACGACATTCTCAAGGCGGCACGCGAGATGCGGGACTCCGGGACGACGCTCACCGACGCGACGCGGCGGATCGCCGCGGCCCTCGGCCGGTCGTCGGAGGCGGTGCGGCTGACGATCAAGAACTACGACCGGGCGCACCCGACGCACGCCCTGTTCCCGGCCGCCGGCCGGCTGACGAATACGGACAAGAGCGTGATCTACGAAGCGAAGCGCCAGATGGACCTGACCCGAGAGACTGCCAACCACACAGGTGATACCGTGAATACCCTTGCCACCCGCTTCGGCCGCACCCGGTCGTCCATGTACAGGGTGGTGAACGAAGTCCGGGCGCGCGAGCTCATCGCCCGCCCCGTGGACTACATCGACAGCCCCGAGTTCGCCGACGAGAGCCGCGACGCCGAGTTCGTCGGCGAGATGCCCGGGAAGGCCGAGTTCGACGCCAAGCTGCTCTCGATGCGGCCGCCGAAGGACGTGCCGCCGCAGATGGCCCACCTGTACGAGTGGCCGCTGCTGACGAAGGACCAGGAGCAGCACCTGTTCCGCAAGATGAACTACCTCAAGCACAAGCTGCGGAAGCTGAGCGAGAGCGTGGACCCGGCGCGGGCGCGGGTCAGCGAGCTGCGGCAGGCCGAGGAGCTACGCGAGGGCGTCAAGGCCGTGCGCGACATCCTCATCAACTGCAACCAGCGGCTGGTGTACAACAACGCCAAGAAGCACCTGGCGAGCGGGCTGGAGAACATCGACGACCTGGTGAGCGACGGCAACCTGTCGCTGATGCGGGCGGTCGAGAAGTTCGACTACGCTCGGGGGAACAAGTTCTCGACCTACGCGACGTGGGCGATCATCAAGAACTTCGCCCGGAGCATCCCGGACGAGAAGACGCACAAGCAGCGCTACATGACGGGGCACGACGAGGTGTTCGAGGCGAAGGCCGACGTGCGGACGGACGAGCAGGAGGTGCTGGCGGTGGCCGACGCCGCGAAGACCCGGGTGAGCAAGCTGCTGGAGCACCTCGACCCGCGGACGCGCGAGGTGATCCGGATGCGGACCGGGCTGGACGGCAGCCGCGAGATGACGCTGGAGCAGATCGGCCAGCACTTCGGCATCACGAAGGAGCGGGTGCGGCAGATCAACGTCCGCGGGATGAAGCAGCTCCGCGAGTGGGCCGCCAAGGAGAGCGGCGACGGGGCGTGAGGTGTGTCGGACGTGCGAAGCCCACCCGCCGCGGCGGGTGGGCTTTTTTCGTTTCCCCTACTTGTCGCCCTTCGCGGGGACGCGGAGCAGCGTGTCCTTGCTCCCGCCCTCGTCCGCGCTGACGAGTTCCGTCCTGGTGAGCGAGTAGACGGTCCGAACCTGCGTCTTCTCCTTCTCGCCCATCTTCATCTTCAGGGTCAGCTTGTCGCCGTCGAGCTTGTAGGTCCCCTCGGCCTTGAAGGCCTTCCCGTCGCCGGCCTCGAGCTTCAGTTTGCCGTCCTTGAAGAACTCGATGACGAAGTCGCCACTCTTCGCGGCCTCCTTCGGCGTCCACTTGCCGACGAGGAGCTTGGCGTCGATCTTCTCCGGCTGCCGCCCGTCGGCGGGGCCGCCGACCACCGCGACCAGCACCGCGACCGCCACGCCGACCAGCACCGCGCGCATGACTCACCTGGGGTTGTGATGACACCGGGCGCCCGGGGACGGCCGTCCCCGGGCGGTCTTCGTTCCCGTTACTCCTTCTTGTCGCGCTTCCCCGGGATGCGGACGAGCGTGTCCTTGCTCCCGCCCTCCTTCGAGCTGACGAGTTCCGACTTGGTCAGCGAGTGGACGGTCCGGGTCATCGACTCCTCCTTGTCGCCGAACTTCAGCTTCAGGGTCAGCTTGTCGCCGTCCAGCTTGTAGGTTCCCTCGCCCTTGTCGTCCTTCCCGCTGAACGCGACCGTCACCTTGCCGTCCTTGCTGAACTCGACGGTGAACTCCTTCGTCTTGTCCTGCGGCTGCCACTTCCCGACGAGGAGCTTGGCGTCGATCTTCGCCGCGTCCTGCCGCCCGTCGGCGCTGCCGCCGAGCGCCGTCACCAGCACCGCCGCCGCCACCCCGACCATTACCGCGCGCATGACCCACCCCGGGTTGTGAGGAATCGGCCCGCGTCCGTCTTATTCGGGTTCCGCGCCGGGGGCCAAACGAAACCGCCCGGGGTTGGTCCCCGGGCGGCGGCGGCGGCGGCAGCGGCGGATTGTCCTACTTCTCGCCCTTCGCCGCGACGCGGACCAGTGTATCCTTCTTCCCCTTCGCGTCCGAGCTGACGAGTTCCGTCTTGCTCAGCGAGTTGACGGTGCGGGTCTCTTCCTTCTCGATTCCGCCGAACGCCATCTTGAAGTTCAGCTTGTTCCCCTCCAGCTTGTACGTACCTTCCAGCGTGAACTCCTTGTCCCCGGCCTTGCCGACGAACACCAGCTTGCCGTCCTTCGTGAACTGCATGACGAAATCCTCGCCCTTGACCTCCTTCGGCGTCCACTTGCCGATCAGGAGCTTGGCGTCAATCTTCTCCGGCTGCCGCCCGTCGGCGCTGCCGCCGAGCGCCGCCACCAGTACCGCCGCCGCGACGCCGACCAGTACCGCGCGCATGACTCACCCGGGTGTGATTTGGTTGTGAGGGTACTCGCACTCCGCGTCGTTGCCCGGTCTGCGGAGAGCCCTACTTGTTGTCCTTCACCCGCGTCCAGACATCTTCCGCCTTCCCGTCGCGGGTCCGCAGTTCCGTCTGCGTCAACCGGAGGACGGTCCACGTCATCTTGATCTCCTTGCCGTCCTCCGCGAACGTGAGGCCGAGCTTGTCGCCCTCCAGCTTGAATTTCCCGGTCAGTTTGTAGCCCTGTTTGCCGCCGGACGAGACGACGTTCTCCAACTTCCCGTCCTTGCTGAACTCGAACAGGGAGGTGAACTTGCCGTCCGGGCTCTTCTGTTCCCACTTGCCGACGAGGAGCTTGGCGTCGATCTTCTCGGGCTGCCGTCCGTCGGCCGAACCTCCGACCATCGCCAGCAGCACCGCTGACACCACACCGACCAGCACCGCGCGCATGACCCACCCCGGGTTGTGAGGAATCGGCCCGTGTCCGTCTTATCCTGGTTCGCAGACAGCGGCGAAACGAAACCGCCCGGGGTCGGCCCCGGGCGGTGACGGCTCTCGCGGCGACGGTCAGTCGGTCTTCTTCTCGGTCTTGGCCGCGATGCGGACCAGGGTGTCCTTCTTCCCCTTCTCGTCGGTCGTGACCAGCGTCTTGGCCGTGAGCTTGTTCACCGTCATCACCTCGCTCTTCTCCTGGCCCATGAACGACATCTTCACCGTCAGCTGGTCGCCGTCCAGCTTGTAGGTGCCGTCGATCTTGGCCTCCTTCTCGCCGAACTTGAAGCCGAGCGCCAGCTTGCCGTCTTTCAGGAACTCGATCGTCATCTTGTCCCGCTTCGCCTCGTCGTCCGGCGTCCACTTCCCGACGAGGAGCTTGGCGTCCAGCTTCGTCTTGGTGTCCTGCCCGACGGTCGTCCCGCCGGCCACCAGGACCAGGACCGCCGCCGCCAGCCCGACCGTGACCGTCCGCATTACCACACCTGAGGTTCGTGTAGGATCGTCGGGGAAACGCCCGCGACCCGGCTCGTTGTAGCAACTCTCCGGCCGGCCGCCGTCGGGGGAAACGCGAACCGGCGCGCCGCCCACCACGGGACTCGGCGCGCCGGTCGTTGGAGACCCCACACACTCAGTCGGTCTGCGCCGCGGGGACCGCGGGGGCGGCCGGCCGGGCGTTGGTCACCGGGGCCATGATCTCGTCCACCGTCTCGCCGGCCCCGGCCGGGCGGCCGTCGCTCTGGAGCAGGGCCAGCTCGCGCCGCTGCACGTCCAGCCGCTTCCGCGCCTTTGCGATCGACTCCTTGATCTGCGCCGCCCGGGTGTCGTCGGTCTGGTAGCGGCTCTCCATCTGGGCCAGGTTCATGGCGTGGACCTGCTCCTCGAGCTCGTCGATGGCGGCGTCGAGGTCGCCCTTGAGCCGGCCGAACGCCGCCCGCTGCTTCTCCAGCTGCTCGACGATCCGCCCCTGCGACTCGAGCTTCGCCCGGGTGCGGGTGAGGCTCTGGTCCAGGTCCACGTACGTCTGCACCGCGTCCTTCAGGCGGGTGCGGCCGGCGGCGAGCGAGACGTTCTGGTCGCCGATGCTCACCGACACGTTCACCTCGCCGGCCTTGGCCTTCTCCTCGGCGGCGCGGACGGCCGTCTCGCGGGCGCGCATCACCTCGGCGACCTCGCCCTTCCGCTTCTCCAGGTCGGCGACGCGCGTCCGGGTCTCGGCCTGGTCGGACTGGAGGCGAGCGAGCTGCTTCACCACCTTGACGTGGTCCTGGTCGAGGTTGCGGACCTCGGTGCGGAGCCGGGCGATCTCCTTCTCCGGCGGAATGTTCTCCTCGGCGGCGTCGCGGAGGGAGCGGACTTCGTTGCGGACGAACGACCCGACGCGGGTCCCCTTCAGGGCGGCGACGGCGACCCCGCCGACGACGGCCATCAGGATGAGTTTCTTGATCATCGGCACCTCACGGATGGGGGTCGGGGGGCCACCCCGACCGCTAGATCAGAGTTATTCGGTGCCCATTTTGAGATATTGGCCGATTTTGTGGTCGCGGTGGAGGGAAGAAAGCCCGGGGACGGCCGTCCCCGGGCTTCGGGGCGGCTCGTATCCTGCCCCGATGGAGAAGCAACTGCTGTGGTGGGCAGCCTTTCTGATCGCCTGGGTGGGCCACGCCTGCGTCCTAACAGCCCTCCTGAACAACGCTTACGGCCGGCCGTTCCCCAAGTCGGTCCTCAAGCCGCTGCGGCTGGGAACGGGCGTTCTCATCCTTCTGTTCCCGGTCCTGGGGTTCGCCACGCCGGAGACCGTCGGCTTCTTCTTCGATGTGGTCTTTGCCTACTTCTGTGTCTGCCTCGTCTACGGGGGCGTGGTTTTCCCACTCATCACCGTCTACCGCCTGCTTCGACGGCCACCCGCGGAACTGGTCGCGGAATCGTCGCACACCCTCGACGTGCGGGCCGAGTTGGGGCCGGCGGCGGTCGGCGAGGGGAAGTGGCGCCGGCTGGCGACGCTGCCGGGGAACGACGTGTTCCGCGTCGAGTTCACCGACCTGACGCTCGCCGTCTCGGACCTGCCGCCGGCGTGGGAGGGGCTGACCATGCTGCTCCTGAGCGACCTCCACTTTCACGGCACGCCGAGCCGGGCGTTCTTCGAGCGGGTGCTGGCGGAGGTGCGGACGCGGTGGCCGGTGCCGGACGTGGTGTGTCTCGGCGGCGACTACGTGGACACGGACACGCACCACGCCTGGATCGGCCCGCTGCTCGGCCCGCTGGCGGCGACGGAGGGGAAGTTCGCCATCCTCGGCAACCACGACGACCACCACCGCCCGGACGTGATCCGCACGGAGTTGGAGGCGGCCGGGTACGCGGTCGTGAGCAACCGCTGGCAGGAGGTGACGGTCCGCGGCGTGCGGACGGTGCTGGTCGGCCACGAGGGGCCGTGGTTCGGCCCGCCGCCGGACCTGACGGCGGCGCCGGCCGGGGTGTTCCGCTGGTGCCTGAGCCACACGCCGGACAACGTCTCCTGGGGCCGGGCGAACGGGGTGCGGCTGATGTTGTGCGGCCACGTCCACGGCGGGCAAATTCGGCTGCCTGTGGTGGGGTCGATCTTCGTTCCGAGCGTGTACGGCCGGCGCTTCGACGCGGGCGTGTTCGGCGTCGGCGGCACCGTGATGGTGGTGGGGCGCGGGCTGAGCGGCCGGGAGCCGCTGCGGTTCCGCTGCCGGCCGCAGGTGATTCGCCTGACTCTGACCGTGGGATAGTACGCCGCTGGATCGCCGCTTGCGGCGTTGCAGGGCAAACACTGCAACGCCGCGAGCGGCGAGACGGCGGGCTGTCCGGGTTTGTCCTGACTGCTACAGTGATTCCACCACGGCCGCCGCCCGGGTGCAACGTCGTGGCGGTTTCCGGTTCACACCGGCGACGCACAGGGTGTAAACTGGTAGTGGCTCTCTCCGTCCTCCCGCTTCATGTCTGTCGGCGGAGGTAGAGGTGACTTCGGACCCGGACGCGCCCGAGAACGGGACGGTCGGCGACCTCGCGACCCGGCTCGCGGCCGACCCCGGCGCGCCGCTCCCCGAGGTGTTCCGCCGCGTCTGCGAGGCCGCGGCCGACGCCGTGGGCGTCGAGCGCGTCGGCGTCTGGCTGTTCGTCAACGGCGACCGGGCGCTGCGCTGCGTCAGCCTGTTCGAGCGGTCCAAGCGGAAGCACTCGAAGGGGGCGTGCGTGCCGCTGGCGTTCCCCTCGGAGTACGTCCGGGCGGTGGCGATGACTCCGCTGTTGGCCGCCCCCGAGGCCCGCACCGACCCGCGCACCGCCGAGCTCGGGGCGGCGTACTTCGCCCCCAACGGCATCACCTCCGTCCTCGACGCCCCGCTGATCCGCGACGACCGGCTGGTCGGCGTGCTGTGCTGCGAGCACGTCGGCCCGGCGCGGGCGTGGACCGACCCCGAGCGCCGCGCCGCCCGCGCCGCCGCCGACCTGGTGGTCGGGCGGATGTCCGCGGCCGAGACGGCGCTGCGGTCGCCGAACCGGGTGGAGGCGCCGCACCCGCGCCCGGAGGTGAACGCGGGGCACGAGTTCCGCAACGTCCTGAACGAGATCGTGGCCCAGGCCGAACTGATGAAGCGCACCCCCGGCCTGCCGGCGGCCGCGGCCGCGCGCGTCGAGAAGCTGATCGCCGCCGCCCACCGCGGCGGCGTCCTGCTGCGGACGCTGCTCGCCGAGCCCACGCCGGTTGTCGCCGCCCCCCCCATCCTGTCCGACGAGACCGGCGAGCACGAACCGCTGATGGAGACGGTGTGATTCGCTTCGGCCCCCCGGTCCTACTCGCGGGGCTGGCCAGTACCGGGATGGGCGTCCTGCTCCTCACCGTGGGCCACGGCATCGACGGGCTGGTCTGGCTGGCCGTGCCGGTGCTGCTGCTCGGGTTGGTGCTGCTGGGGATGTGGGTCCGCGAGTACCGGCGACCGCCGGACACACCGGAGTCCGTCGCCGCGACCCTCCCGGGGATGTGGTATCCATTCGCCCTGTTGGGCATCGTCGTGGGGCAGGTCGTGTGGTTCGTGATCTGGTCGAAGCGCTGACGGAGTGAGCCGGTGGCCGACCCGCCGCGGAAGGGGCGACCCCGAGGCGCCGCCGGATTCGGCTGGCGCGCGTTCTTCCACGCCACTACCACGCCCGTCTTCGTCCTCGGCCGCAACCGTCGGCTGCGCTACGCGAACCCCGCCTGGGAGCGCCTCGCCGGCACCACGCTCGCCGAGTCGCTCGGCCTCGTCTGCTCGACGCGCCGTCACAGCTCCCCCCTCGCCGCGGCGCTGGCCCCCACGCCCGAAGCACTCGCCGGCCGCGCCGACACGTCGCGCCGCCCCGCGCCGCCGAACCGCACCGGGCCGCCGTGGTGGGACGTGTCGTTCGTGCCGCTCGCCGCGGCCGACGGGCTCCACGGCCTCGTCGGCACGGTCCGCGTGGTGGGGGAACCCGTGCGGGCCGCGGCGCGGGTGATCCCGTCGGCGGTCGCGGCGCTGCGCGAGAAGCACGGCGCGGCGTTCACCCCCGACCTGTTCCCGCCCCGGCTCGCGGCGCAACTGCGGCTCGCCGCGCAGACGACGGCGTCCGTGTGGATCGTCGGCGAGCCCGGGTCGGGGAAGCACACCGCGGCGCGGGCGATCCACCACGCGGGGGCGGCGCGGGAGCGGATGTTCGTCCGCGTCGGCGGCGCGGAGTTGCAGCCGTACCTCGTCGAGAGTCTGTTCTGGGGGCACGGCGGGTTGGCCGGCACCGACCGCGTCGGCACCGTGTACCTGTCCGACCCCGCCGCCCTGTCGCGCGACGTGCAGCAGCAGCTCATCGACCTGTTCACCGACGACCGCCCCGGTACGCCGCGGCTGGTGTGCGGGAGCGATCGCCCGGCTGCCGACGACGTGGACGCGGGGCGGCTGCTGCCGGAATTTCACACGCAGTTGTCGGTGTTGGAGCTCACGATTCCCTCGCTGCGGGAGCGGGCCGACGAGTTGCCGCGGATCGTGTCGCGGCTGCTGGAGGCGCTGGGGACGGTGCCCGACTGCGACGACGCGACGACCGCGGTGCTGGCGGCGCAGCCGTGGCCGGGGAACGTGCGCGAGCTGGCCGGCGCGCTGGCGGAGGCGGTCGCGGCGGGGCCGCTGGCGCGCGAGCACCTGCCGCGCGAGTTGCGCGTGCGGGCGGGGCTGGAGAAGCCGGCCGCGGAGCCGCTGACGCTCGAACCCGTACTGGCCGCGGTGGAGAAGCGGTACATCGAGCGGGCGCTGGCACGGACTGGAGGCAACGCGGCGAAGGCGGCGCCGCTGCTGGGGCTGTCGCGCGGGGCGCTGCTGCGGCGGATGGCGGCGCTGGAGATCGGCGTGGCGAGCCGACCGC
>DASPHQ010000884.1:0-17750 GCA_035629595.1 Urbifossiella sp.
ATGTTCGAGAACCGCTCGTTCGACCACATCCTGGGAGCGATGCCCGGGGTGAACGGCCTGCTCGTCGGCGGGGCCGTCGGGCCGGACTTCTACAACACCATGAACCCGACGCAAGAGATGGGCGGGGACAACCCGGCGACGTGGCCGGTGCCCATCGTGCCGTCGGCCACCCCGTACCCCACGCTCCCCACCGAATCCGACCTCATCAGCCACGACTTCAACCACGACTTCGGCGACGGCATGTCGCAGGACCTCTACGGGCCCGGGACCACGGGCGTGATCGGCGGTCAGCCGCAGGGGAACCCGGCCGTCACCTACCCGGCCACGAACAGCGGGTTCCTGTCGACGGTGGCCTACAACGTCGGCACCTCTCAACACCCGGTGAACGGCAACGGCGCGTTGAGCTACTTCGCCTGGGAATCGCTGCAGGTGTTTCACACCCTGGCGAAGGCGTTCCTGGTGTGCGACGCGTGGCACTGCGACATGCCCGGCCACACGGCCCCCAACCGTGCGTTCATGCACTGCGCCACCACGGGAACCCTCCGGATCGACGACAACGACGGCATTAGCAGCATGGTGAACGAGCTGACCGTATTCGAGCGCATCCATCAGACGGGCCAGACGTGGAAGGTGTACTGGCCGGGCGCCAACCTCGACACGGACTGGCTGAACGAGCAGGTCATGTCCCAGCTGTACGACGAGAACGACCCCACCGCCTTCAACGTGACGAAGGTGCCGATCAAGAACTTCTTCACGGACCTCCAGACCGGCCAGCTCCCCTTCTACAGCTTCGTCATGTGCTGGAACGACGGGCCCCGGGACACGAGCATGCACCCGGCGTCCCAGGTCGAGCCCGGGGAGGACATGCTCGCGTGCGTCTACAACGCCCTCCGGGCGAGCCCGTACTGGGCGAACACGCTGCTGGTGGTCAACTTCGACGAGAACGGCGGAATGTACGACCACGTGGCCGTCCCTCGGACGACGCCTCCGGTGGGCGGCTCCCCGGTCAGTACGTGGGACTCGCAATACACGGGCAGAACCTACTCCTTCGACTTCAGCGTGCTCGGCGTGCGCACCCCGGTGCTCCTGATCTCGCCGTGGCTGAACGCCGGGGTTTGTGGCACGCAGTACCAGAACACGTCGGTCCTCCGGTTCCTGCAAGACAAGCTGCCGCGGGCGAACCCGGCCGACCCCTACTACCTCACCGGCCGGGACCTCGCGGCGCCGTCGCTCGCGCCGGTGTTCGACTACGACCAGTTCGGCATGCGGGAGATGCGCGCGGACTGCCCGAGCAACATCACCACCTACGGCGGACTTGACGCCTGTACGCAGTTCTGGGCCGACATCACGCCGACCGCGGAGTCCCTGGCCGCGCCGCCCGCCCCGCACGCGGCGCGGCTGACGCGGACGTACCTCGCGCCGCTGCCCGGTCACCCGGACAGCGGCAAGCCGCTCACGCGCGACTTCGCGACCGTCGGCGAGATGCGCGCCTACGCGGACGAGCGGCGGGCGGCCGCGCTCGCCTACGTCCGGGCCAAGCGGGCTCAGCCGCCGGCATGAGGTCGGACAGCCCGGACACCCCCCCAGCCCCCCGGAACCCGGAGACGGCCATGCGGCCCTTCGCCCTCGCCTTCTGCGTCGTCGCGGCGGCCGCCCTCCCCGCCGCCCCCGCACCGGCCCCCGCCCCGCTCCCCTGGCCCGCGGGGCTGCCGGTCTACGACCACGTCGTCATCGTGGTCGAGGAGAACAAGGACTACGACGACATCATCGGCAACGCGAGCGCCCCCTACATCAACAAGGTGTTGCGGGCCGAGGGGGCCAACCTCACCCGGATGTTCGGCGAGGAGCACAACAGCCAGGGCAACTACTACTGGCTGTTCTCGGCGGCAACCAGACCGTCGGCTTCAAGGACGTCGTCCCCAGCGCGAAGACCCACCCGACCGCCTACCCGTTCACGGCCAGTAACCTCGGGCAGCAGCTGATCGCCCGGGGGAAGACGTTCAAGGGGTACGCCGAGGACCTCCCGTCCATCGGGTTCACGGGGGACACCGCCGGCCTGTACGCCCGGAAGCACGTCCCCTGGATCAGCTTCGCCAACGTCCCGAACGGCACGACGGCCGCCACCTCCTCGAATCTGCGGTTCGCCGACTTCCCGACGGACTTCACCCAGCTACCGACGGTGGCGTTCGTCATCCCCAACCTCGACAACGACATGCACAACCCGCCGGACGACCCGCCCGCGGGCGTGTCCCGGGGGGACGCGTGGCTCCGGGCGAACCTCGACGCCTACTACCAGTGGGCGAAGACGCACAACAGCCTGCTGATCCTCACGTTCGACGAGAACAACGACAGGGGGAAGTACCAGGGGCTGACCAACCCGCTGGTGGCTCCGACGGGCGAGTTCCAGGCCGACCTCCAGAACCGGATCGTCACGATCTTCGCCGGCGCGCGTGTCAAGCCCGGCGACTACGGCGAGGGGTCGGGGGTCACGCACGTGAACGTCCTGCGGACGCTGGAGGCCATGTACGGGCTGCCGCGGTCGGGCGCGCAGCAGCCGAACGCGGCCGGCGGCGGCATCGCGGACGACTTCCTCATCACCGACGTGTTTCGCTGAGCGACGGGCTTATTTCGAAGATGCGAAAGCAGTCCATGCGGGCGCCGCGTCGGGACGGCGGCACGAGGGGGGACTTCGGCCGGCGGAATGCGACCCCTGACGTTCCGTATGTTCCGTGTTTCTGTGCAACTGCATTTCCGTGAGCCCGCGGAAGAGTGTCGGGCGCCTGCGCCCGCAATGTGGAGTCCGCTGCTGGCGCCGCTTGATTTCTCAAGCGGCATGTAGGACCAAACACGGCCGCCGGTGGGCTGTCCCTTTCGGTCCGCGGTCCGGATTACGCCTTGATCGTGCCGAAAAGCTCTTCCTGAATCGTCGAGTACCCCAACGACCACTGGTTCCGTTTTCGGCACTGCCCGCCGTCCGGCTGGCGAGTGCTCTCTCCGTGCGGCGACGGCCGCGGAACCAGATCGCCACGGACGCCATGCGGACACACGCCGACGCCGACCACCTCACTGACACCCTGAGCCGCTCCGAGCTGCTGGCCGTCGTGTGGCACGGCATCAGTGAGGTGGTGGAGCCGGAGGCACTCCCACAGTGGCTCGAAACGCCAAACCGCGCGTTCGATGGGCTGAGGCCGCTGGACGTGATCGAGCGGGGCGAGGTCGATCGATTGTGGAGGATGGTCTTCGAGCTCGAGGCCCGTATGGCGGGCTGAGAGTGCCGGGCGATCCCGCCGAATGCTCTTGCTTCCCCTCCGGCTGCGAACCAGCCCATAACGTCCTTTATGTACCACATTCCCGACTCTGGCGCAAGAGGGGGCTTCTCGGTCGGAAACGACCGACTAATCGTGACAAGTGTGCTGGACGGATCCCAGCGATTTGGGCGGCGGTATGGATTGCGGTCGTGCTACCCGCGGAGCCACCCGCCGAGTTTGCTGATGAGGTGTTTGAGCAAAGAATCGGACATCGGCTGCTTCTCGAACTTGAACGCCCACTTGCCGGCCTTATCTCGTTCGACCTTGATGTACGACTGGAGGACGACGAGGGCGGCGACGCCGATGCCGAGGGTGAGCGGGTCGGCGAACCCCTCGGCCGGCGGGTGTTCGACCAGGCCATCGACGGCCTCGGCCGTGGCCGGGTCGGCGGCCAGGAGGAGGAGGCCGGCTTTTGCGACGTCCTCGTCGGTGGCACCGGCGTCCGGGGTGATCCCGGCGGCGGAAGCGAGGGCGTCTGTCAGGGCGGTGTCAGGGGCGATGTCCTTGGCCGCGCCCCGGCGCACCTGCGCCGTGGTGATGGCGATCAACACCCGCCCGGCCGTCACTGGCGTGAGGGCGTGGATGCGGGCGACGAGGTCGGACATGAGTTAACTCCCGGTGGTGGGTGAGTCCGCAGCGGTTTCGAGATCAAGGAGGAAGTCGTCCGCGAGTCCGGCGTCTCGCCCCAAGGCGAGGAGGCGGTGGCGTGCGTCCGCCGGCGCGTCACGAAGCGTCTTTACCAACCTCCTGGTGACGATGCCGGCAAGGTGATCGTCTCCGAATCGGGTGAACGTCGAGACGGCCGTTAGGAACGACTCCCACGCCGCGGCAAAGTCCCGGTACTCCTGGGCGACCACCCCGAGCTGGTGGTAGGTGCTGGCAGCCCCGTGCTCGTCCCCCTGCCGCTCCGAGATCTCCAGGGACTTGCGGTACCACCCCTCCGCCGCGGCGAGGTCCCGCCGCTCCTGGGCGACCACCCCGAGCTGGTGGTAGGTGATGGCGGCCCCGTGCTCGTTCTTCTGCCGCTCCTTGATCTCCAGGGACTTGCGGTACCACCCCTCCGCCGCGGCGAGGTCCCGCCGCTCCCGGGCGACCATCCCGAGGTGGTGGTAGGTGATGGCGGCCCCGTGCTCGTCCCCCTGCCGCTCCTTGATCTCCAGGGACTTGCGGTACCACCCCTCCGCCGCGGCGAGGTCCCGTCGCTCCTGGGCGACCATCCCAAGTTGGTGGTACGCGGCCGCCTGGCCCACCGCGTTTCCGATCCGGTCGTCGTGACGCTGCAACTGGTCGAAGAGATCCGCCGCGACCGGGTAGTTGTGGGTGTTTTGGGCGTAAAACGCCAGGGACTGCGTCAGGGCGGCGTAATGGTCGTTCAGGCTCGCCCGTTGGGCCGCCGACCGGGCGGCGTGGAAATTCCCTTCGTGGAGCGTGAAGAGGAATCGCTGTTCATGGAGCGGGCGCGGGGCCAGATGGTCCGCCAATCTACCCATGAGATCCACGAAGGTGCGGGTCCACGGGTCCAGCGTTTCGGGCGTGACCGATTCGTGCTCGGCCCGCAGGTGACTGGTGAGCAGGGGGTGCAACTCGTGGATCGACTGTCCCCGGTCACGGACCAACCCGGCGGTGCCAAGGGCCGTCAGGCACGCGTCGATCACCACCCTCGGTGGCCCGCCCTCCACCGCTTTCGCCATCGCCTCGAGGGCGTTGGCGTCGGCGTACTCCTCGTGCTGCCCGAGCAGAAATAGTACGGGCTTCCAGTCCGCCGGCAGTTCTCCCGTGGTGAAGCGGAGGGTGGCGGTCAGTGCGGCCTCGGATTCGTCAGCGCCGCCGGCGACGAGGCCGACGAGATCCTTCTGGATCGCAAGCTCCAGTTGAGCCGCCGTCCGGGTCGCCAGCTTCGGCAGGATCGCCCGCATGGCCAGGGGGTGACCCCCGAGCAACTCCACCAGCGCCTTCATGTCCGTGTTCGGCTTGCGGGGGTCTTGCTTCATCCCCAGGTCGGTCAACACGGCGTTGGCGAATGCCCAGCGGTCCTCCCCGTCGAGTCCGCCGAGCGAAACCGGGGTGCCTGCGTTCGATGGCCCGAGCCAGTCCTCCGCCGACCGGCTCGTGATGAGTACCTTCGTCCTCCCGCCCCGGAGTCGGGAGAGGAACTCCTTCAGTAAGCCGGTGTCGGCGTCCGTCAAGTTGCCCGCCACGCCGGTGCCGGGGATCCCGCGGGCCGCCTCGAAGTTATCCCAGATGACCCACAGCGGGAGTTGCTTGCAGGCGGTGCCCAGGACGTCGAGCTTTTGGTCGACGCCGAGCGTGCCGAACTCCGCCTTCCCGGTCACCGCCTCGCCGATGCGGTTGAGGATCGACTCTGCCGACCGGACCTCGCGGAAGTCGAACCACAACGCCCCGGCCCCGAGCCCGCCGGTCTGTTCCAGCCAGTGCAGGAACCCCTTCGCCAGGGTTGTCTTCCCGATCCCACCCAGGCCCGTGATCCGGATCCCGGCCGGCGGGCGGTGGGCGGCCCGCTCGAGTTGCAGCACGGCCCCGTCCCGGCCCACGAACCCGTACGGGTTCCGGTCGTCCCGCGCCTCTGCCGGGATCCGGCCGCGCGGCTTCTCGGCCGGCGTGGTCGGTCCGGCGACAAACGCGAAATCGAGCGGGTCCTGCTGGTAGACGACCGGGACGATCCAGTCGTCGAGCGGGAACACGCCGCGGGCGCACACTCGGTCCCGGTTCGCGAGCATCTGCCGCCGTCCGGCCCGGACGGCGTCGGCCAGGTTCCCGGACGCGAACAGGGAGCGGTAGAAGCTCGGCAGGAACTGCTGGGCGCCGCTGACGTACAGGGCGTAGGCCATCGCCACCACGCTGCGCGTCCCGGCCTTCAGCAGGGCCGCGGCGACGGACGCGAACGGGTCGGCCGCCCGGTGGTCGATCATGGCCGACTGGCAGGCGTTCAGCACCACCGCCGGGACGGCGTGCTCCCGGAGCAGTTCACTCAGCGTGTCCGCCTCGACCGGGTCTGTCCCACCGTCGTCTGTCTCGAACAGCAGTCGGCCGTCGGCCGCCCGGAGGAGGACGTTCCCGCCGCCCGGGGGCGGGGCGTCGGCGCGGTACGCCCCGTGCCCGTCGAAGTGGAGGATGTGGTAGTGTCTCGGGCGCGTCCGCAGGTGTTCGCGGAGTTGCGCGAACGTCGGCGGGCGGAGCACCTCGACCGCGATCGGGAAGCTGTGCGCGGCGGCCAGGTCGACCAGCGACCGGGAGACGGCCCGGTACTTTACGTCCCCTTCGAGCGGCCGCGCGATGACCAGGAGCACGTTCAGCCGGTTGGTCGGCAGCCCCGGGGACGGGATCGGGTCGGCCTGCCCCTCGGTCCGCCGCTCGATCGCGCACTGGTGGGCGAGTCGGGCCGCGGCGGGATCTTCCAGCGCCTCCCACGGCCAGCCCAGGATGAAGGGGCTGTCGCTGACCACCCGGACGGTCAGCCTGCCAAGTCCGTCCCGCGTGGCATCGTGGTAGAAGTCGCGGGCCTTTCCAGAACCGAACAGCGTGTCGAACGCCCGCCGGCCCCACTCTCGGAGGGCGGCCTGAACACGCTCGGCGTACTCGTCGTCAGGGTGGAACGGGTAGTCGAGGAACTGCTCAAGGTACCAGCGGACCTGGGTCGTCAGGTCGTCGTTCGGACGGCCCGCGACGCGAACGCTGTTCGGCGGCGCGACGGCGACTGGTGGGACGGCCTTCCCGTCGATGAGACGACTCACGCTGAACTGTGGCGGGTCAGACTTCTCGACGTGTCGGACGACCAGCGTGTAGTGGTCGGGCATCGACCGGCCTCTCCCGCGACGAATCGGGGGCTTGAGTTAAGGCGCATTATCCGGCCCGGGCAGCGGCAGTGCCACGGCAATTCCGAAGGCGATTTCGAGGAGCGATCCGCCCAGGCAGCCGGTCGCTCACGTACCGTGATCTCACGGTCGCGTTGAGGAAGAATGCCGTTCCCACAAGCCAGAGCACGTACTCGTTACCGGCCAGCCAGACTCGGCGCCTGCCGGGGATGGAGCGTTCGGTCATTAGTCTGCCGGCCGCGTGTTCTGGTCCGGGTTCACCGTCACCTCGATACTGTCCTTCGACGCCTTGCCCATGAACGTTCTGGCGTAGCAGATGGCAAGCGTCCCCAGGAGGCCCAGGGTAACGCAGCCGAGTGCCATCACCACCATCCCAGCAATCGCGACCTCGCTCATCGCTCGAACCTCCTCGTTGTTGACCGCGCGGCATGCCGTGCGGGGGTATGTCGCCAGTGGGGGGTTGGTCACCGCCGCGGCCTCGTTTTTCTGGTTGCTGCATCGCCTGTCCGGTTGCCCGGACGAGCGGTCACGTCTTCCGCCGCTTCTTCTTCCTCCGGCTTGCCGGCGATCGCCGGCGGGCGGGTGTTGTCGCCTTCGGCTCCGGGGTCGGTAGCGGCGTTTCCATCTGACTTGGAGTCGTCGGCTCAGGCTTCTCAGGCTCCGGGCCGTGATTGACCTCCACGTCGAAGCCCCACCCCCAGAACTTCACCCGGCGCCCGAGCACGAGGGCTGTGACGAGCACGGCGTAGGGCCAGGGTTGGGTCAGGAACTCGCTCATCGCTCGAACCTCCTTTGGTCAGCCGGCCGGTTGCCGGACCGGGTATGTAGCCGGGGGGTCAAGGGTCACCCTTCGGGGATCGCAACTCGCCCCTCTACCCGAAGGGTAAGCGGGGTGAAGACCTGGCCGACGGCCCGGTCACACCTTGCAGGTGTTGCATCGCTCCACGCTCGGAGTCTCTCACGCCTTGTTGCCTGCCCGACACACGCTACCCGCGACCCGGGGAACCTGTGGGCCGGGCGCTGGCCTGCTTCGTCTCCTGGGACGAATACCCGCGTGGGGTAGGGGCTTCTTCCGCCCGATCCTCCACGCTACTTGGAACGCCTCTCGGCCGATGCCCTCGGCCGCCTGCACAGCAGCAGGTGGCATCAGGTCGCCTCGGTAACCAGCCAGCCCATGTCCGTCAGCAGCCGCGATTCTGTCGGGCTCGGTTGCCCGGCCCGCAGCCTCGCGGCTAAGCGGGAGCGACCAGTAGTATCCCGGGAACGCCGGCGGCGGGTCTCTCCGCCCGGCGAGCGTGGTCGAGGTACCGGTTGCCCGCGGTTGGGAGGGCCGAAGGTGATGCCGGCGAACGGGTCCTGGCCCTCGCGGGTGATGCGACGGGTGATCTGCATGGCGAGTCGTCTCTCGGGTAACCCGGCAGGCGGTGTCCCGCGCGGCGAAATTTCAGCTACACCTCACACGGATGACGGAAAACAAGGCAGCGACCGCCACCAGAGCCCTGGCGTAGGCCGACTCGCAATGTCACAAGGGACGACATTACCCGGTACGCCCGGCCTCTTTCGCGGCAGCAGACGCTATCGCCGTGGGATGATGCAGAGCCGGGTTACCCGGACGGGCAGGGGGGAGGCGAACCTCGGGTCGAATCGAGCGGTCGGTATACTTACGATCAGAGACTTGGGTGACGTGACGACCGCCGCGATGGGGTGCCGGATGTCCGAGATTCCTGATGCCCGGAAGATGTTCCTGGAGGTGCCGCCCTACGCGGAGTTCACGGTCGGGCCTGGGCAGTTCGTGGACGTGCTCAAGGTGCAGTTCTTTCTGGGAACGCTGGACGCCCATTGTCTGGAATGCGGCAAGGAGGGCGTGTTCGCCAGCGCCAGCCCGCCGCTTCGGGACGCCAACACGCCGCGAACCAAGGGCTCCGCGCCCGCGATTACCGTCGAGGATCTCCGCGATCCGTTCCGCCAGGCCCAGTGGCCGTACTCATTCTCGCGGAACACGAACCCCATCAACCCGTTGAACCTCAATCAGATGGAGCCCTGGGCGCTCGAAGACCGCACGTTCGATGTCGTGTTCTCCTG
This sequence comes from Urbifossiella sp., assembly GCA_035629595.1. Classification (GTDB taxonomy): domain Bacteria; phylum Planctomycetota; class Planctomycetia; order Gemmatales; family Gemmataceae; genus Urbifossiella. The sequence continues at coordinate 9,224 of DASPHQ010000884.1, forward strand.
CACGCGCGATTCGACCCACCGGCTGACCTTCTTCTTCCGCATGCGCGACAGGACCTTCAGCAAGGTGGGGCAGACGCCATCGCTGGCCGACCTTCAGGCGACGGACATGGCGAAGTACCGGAAGGTGCTGGGCGACGACCGGCACCGGGAGTTCACCAAGGCGGTCGGGCTTCACGCCCACGGCGTCGGGATCGGCGCGTTCGTCTACCTGCGCCGCCTGTTCGAGTGGCTGATCGAGACGGCGCACGCCTTGGCGGTCAAGGATGCGGGATGGGACGAGGGGGCGTACCAGCGCGCCCGGATGGACGAGAAGATTCTTCTCCTGAAAGGCCGGCTACCGGCGTTCATGGTCGAGAACCGGAGCGTTTACTCCATCCTTAGTTTCGGCATCCACGAGCTGGCGGAGGGGCAGTGCCTGAAATACTTCGAGCCGGTGAAGACCGGGATCGAGCTGATCCTTGATGAGGAGATCGAGCGCCGGGCGCGGGTGGAGAAGGAGGAGCGGATCCGCAAGGCACTGGCGGCGGTGAAGGGCGAACTCGGAGGCCGGAAGTAGCGTTCTGCCGGCTCCGGAATGACGAACCGGGACGTGTGAAGCCTGAACTTGGAGGTGTGGCAATGAACCCCGACGAAGCGAGCGTCGCGGACCGACTGGCCGCGTTCAACCAACGGTTCGACGAAATCCTGAAGCTCCTCACGGGCCAACTTCCGCTTGGCGGCGAGGCAAAGCAGCGGCCCAGCTGCTACTGAAGGAGCTGAAGGCGGGGTTAGAGGGCGAGTATCGCCGGATGGCGACGGCCAGAGGGGAGGCGGAGCTGTCCGCGGCCGAACGGGCGTATTACCTGCCGGCGGTCCACCAGGCGTTCGCGGACATTCATGTGAAGTGGAACTCGGTCCCAAACGATTCCTGGGTCGGTAACCTGTACGGGGCACGGCTCAGCATCACCCACATGCTCGACCAACTCCGCCGGCGCGACGCCTGAAACGGTGTGGCTGGGCAGGCGTTTGAACCTCGGGTTGCCTGAAACTGTCTGTCGGGTGGGATCACCCTGGCCAGTCGATGGGTGCGACGGTGGGAACACAGGCAATCCAGTTCGGCTTCGACACGGACGCAGTGTGGGACCGTATCCGGGGCCGCCGTTCGGTGTTTCTGGACTCGAACGGCTGGATCGACCTGGCGGACGGAAAGAAGGAGACGCCTGTTCGCGTTCGCGAATCGTTACGCGCGCAGGTGGCGGCGGGGCGGGTGTTCTGCCCGCTCTCCTGGGGCACCGTCGAGGAGCTGCTCGACCAGTCAGGACCGTCGCTGCCGCGGACGGCGGCCCTGATGGAGGAGCTCAGCCTCAACGCCGTCTTCCTCCAGCGAGAGGAGTTGTTCGCCTGGGAACTCACGCGAGCGATGCGCAGGTTTTTCGGCGGGCAGCCGGAGGACTCGCTCAACGGGCTGTTCGTCCCTCCCGCCGCCTTCGTCGGCTCGGCGCTTGGCATCTCGATCGAACTGCCCGACGGAGTGTCCATCGGCCACGAAGCGCAGGCACACGCCCGGGCGTTCATGAAGCGCGAGCTGTCCTCGATCGGGATTGCGAGCCTGGCGCAGGATCTGGGCGGTTCGAAGATGGCGAGGAGTTCACCGGCCTACTCGATGGCCGCGAAGCGGGCGAAGGAGCTGTTCAAGGGGAACAAGGCGAAGCTCTTCGTGGAAGAGGCGGGGGATTGTTTCCGGCTCTACGTCACGCCGGTCCTGATGCGCTGCCCGCCAGACGTGATGATGGCGTGGCTCGCCCAATTCTCCGGGGCGGGCGAGGAGCCGTGGTTTCGTCGGGTGCTCGCCGAACTGCCGGCGCTGTACAACCATGTCGATGTCATGGTGGTGGCCAGCTCGCAGCCGGACCGGAAGGACCGGCCCAACCACTTCATGGACAACGCGATCATGACGGCCCCGCTGGCCTACGCCGACGTCTTCGTCTCGGCCGACCGGGCCGTCAAAGACATCGCGGGGAGCCGGACGAGGATCCTCGACCGCAGCAGTTGCCGTTACTGCGCCAGCCTCGCTGAGCTGGAGACCTGGCTGGGCACCATTTCCTGAGCGGCCATGAGTCGCCCCGCTGCCCGGTTGAGGCGCCAAGACCGAAGGCGGTCAAGCCGCTCACAAGAGGCTGGTGAACCCGCTGCGCAACCACGCGCAACCATTTTTTCCCGCGGGCTGACCGCGCGGCGCGGCACGGAATCACAGAAACCCGGAAACACGCTTCCCCGACGCGGGTCGCCGGCGGCCAGAAGCAGAACCCTGACACGGCCCGATAGGCGTCCACAATGACGTGAGCGGCCTCGCCGCAAGCCGGGTAACCGGCACCAGTACAGATCCGCCGACCGCCCCCTTGCGGTCCCGTCACCCCACCGTTAGGCTCATCCATTCTTCCACTCGGGTGCCACTACGAGCGAGTCCGCCGCCGATTGCTCCTGGGGCCACAATACCCTGTGGGACTGTGGCGTACCGGGACGGGCCTTCTCTACCGAGCACACATGAACCCGTTCGCCACCCACATCCCCGTCCTGCTCGCCTGCCTGCGACGGACGACCGGCCCGGTCCTGGAGTTCGGGTCCGGGTGGTTCAGCACCCCCATCCTCAACGCCTTCGCCGTCGGGCGGCTGACCCGCACCGTCGAGGCCGACCCGCGCTGGTTCCCGGTCGTCGCCCCGGTCTGCACCCAGCAGCCGGTCACGCGGCACGACCACCAGATCCTGTTCGTCCCCGACTACGACCACGCCCCGGTCGACGACCACCCGTGGGACGTGGTCCTGGTCGACCACGAGCCGCCGCCCCGCCGCGGCGTCGAGGTCGCCCGCCTCCAGGGCAAGTGCCGGCTGCTGGTCGCCCACGACACCCAGCACGAGGCCTACGGGTACGGCCCCGCGTTCGCGCGGTACAAGTACCGCTACACGTTCGACCGCCTGCTGCCGTGGACGACGGTCGTCAGCGACACCGACCCGCTCGACTGGCTCGACGAGGCCCTCCGCCCCGCGTGGTGACCCCCATGAAGCTCGCCGCCCTCTGCTGCACCTATCATCGCCCGCACCTGCTCGGCCAGCTGATCGAGTCGTTCCTGCGGCAGGACTACCCCAGGCACCTGCGCGAGCTGGTGATCCTCGACGACGCCGGCCAGTACGGGAACCGGGCCGGCGACGGGTGGCGGCTGGTCTCGGTCCCGGCCCGGTTCCGCTCCCTAGGCGAGAAGCGGAACGCCTGCGCCGCACTGGCCGCCCCGGACGCCGAAGGCCTCCTCGTCGCGGACGACGACGACATCTACCTCCCGCACTGGTTCCGCACCCAGGCCGAGGCTCTGGCGGCGGCCGACTGGTCGCGACCGTCGCTGGTCCTGCGGGCCCACCCGGCCGGGCTCGAGGAGCACCCCACCGGCGGCCTGTACCACGGCGGGTGGGCGTTCCGTCGCCGCGCGTTCGACGCGGTCCGGGGGTACGCCGCCCTGAACAACGGCGAGGACCAGGAGCTGGCGGGGCGTCTGACCGAGGCGAAGGCGTCGGTCTGCGACCCGTGCGGCTTCGCCCGCCCGTTCTACCACTACCGGGACGACAGCGGCAGCTATCACCTCAGCTGGATGGGCGACCGCGGGTACGAGGAGCTCGGCCGGACCCGGGCGGGGTCAGGGTCGGCGCTCCGGGTGGGCTGGCCGCGCGACTATGCCGCCCTCCCGGTGGTGCAACGGTACGCCCGGGCCCCGTTCGTGCCCCCCGCGGGCGGGGGGCGGCCGGTCGAGTTGATCGGCCCCGTGGCCGGCCCCGGCGGGAACGGCCCGACCAACGGGATGGCCGCTCTCCAGGCGGCCCTCCGCCGGCGGATCGCCGCCGGCCTGGACTGGCTGACGATCAAGCCCCTCCCGGCGAGCGACGGCGCCCTGCCGTGGTTCTGGAATTGGGCGGATCGGGCCTACGCGACGTGGTGGGACGCGCAGGGACTGCCGTTCGTCCAGGGGCCGAACCTCCTCTTCACTAACTCCGGCACCCCCCGGATCGACGGCGAGGAGTGCGGCCTGCTCGACGCCGCCCACTGCCGGGCCATGTTCTGCCACACCGAGTGGTACCGGGACCTGATCACCCGCCACCGCGGCCCGGCGAACCGGTCCCCGGTCGTGCTGTGGCCGTATCCCATCGACCCGTGGCCGGGCGACCCCCTCCCCGCCGAGTACGACCTGCTCATCTACGGGAAGAACGGGCACCGGCCTCAACTCCTGGAGCACCTGGCCGAGCTGTTCCCGCGACACGTCCAGATCCATTACGGGAAGTACCGGCGGGAGGAGTTGTTCGAGGCGGCTCGGCGGTCCCGGGCCTGCGCCTACCTGGCCGACGACGACCACGGCCCGCTCGCCCTCCAGGAGATCCTCCTCGCCGGGTGCCCCGCGGTCGGGGTCCGCACCGGGGCGGCGTTCGTCCGGCCGGGGGTCGACGGCCACCTGGTGCCGCGCCTCCCGCCCGGCCGGAAGCACGTGACGACTGACGCCGACGCGGCCGCGCTGGCGGGCTACCTGGAGGCGATCCGGGCGGCCCAAGGGATGGACCGGGGCGCGGTCCGCGCGGCGGCGGCGGACCGGTTCGGCACCGACGCCATCGTGGACACGGTCCTGGCCGCGCTCGAGGCGGCGCGGGCGGAGCCGGCCGGCTGACCGGGGCTACACAGTCGTGCCGCGGCCCCGGGCGATGTGAGTGAACACCTCCTCCCAGGAGCGGCACGCCGCCTCAAGCCCCCAGGTCCGCTCCAGCTTGTCACGGGCCGCGAGCCGCATCCGGTCCCGCTCGGCGGGCTCGAACGCGCACCGCGACGCCTTGTAGACGAACTCCCGGTCGTCGGCGCACAGCCAGCCGGTGACCCCGTCCTCGACCTGGAGTTCCCACCCGCCCCGCCGGTCGACCACCAGGACGGAGCCGGACGCCATCGCCTCGAACCCGACCCGGGGGAGGTTCTCGAACGTGTCGGTCGTCATGACGACCGCCTCGCACGCGGCGTAGAACTCCTGCTGGCTGATGGCCCCCGCCGGGAGGGCGCGGATGTAGGGGTCGGGCCGCTTGCCGAGCTTAGCGGCCACCTTGTCGCTCCAGCCCAGGACGATCCCCTCCTTGAGGACCGGGGCGGTCATCGTCTCGTAGATCCACAGCTGGCGGCGGTGGAACTTGTCGGCGTCGGCCCGGGAGATCCGCCCAAACCGGAACTTGTCCGTCGGGCGGGCGGCGTGGTACGGGAAATCGGCGGCGTAGAAGTAGGGCGTGAAGACCAGTCCTTGGTACGGCCGCTCCTTCTGCAACCGCCGGCTGACCCGCTCCCGGGCGTGTTCGGTCTGGTAGAGGTGGAAGTCGATCAGCCCCTCGGCGTGCATCCGGACCTCGCGGTCGAAGTTCCAGGTCATGCAGTTGACCCAGGTGGTGGTGCGGGCGTGGCGGCGGATCTCCGGTAGGTTCGCCAGGAACTCGCCGTTGCAGAAGGAGACGCAGTCGAGCCCGGCCACCGACGCCCAGTCGCGCGAGGCGTGGTAGACCACGCCGCGCTCCTCTAGGCGGAGCGACTTGAGGTGGTCGTCGAGGGGGCCGGTGTGGCAGACGTGGACGGTGACCCCCATCGCCTGCCAGCACCGGATCTGGTGGTCGAGTTCGGTGTCGGCGCCGCCGACCCGACTTGGGTGCCCGATCACGCAGAGGTCGGAGAGGCCGGCGGGCATGGGGGCGTCCGGTGGCGGCCGAGTCTTCGGCCGAACTGGGTGCGGGTCGTCTCGTCCGGTCGTCGGGCCGGAGATTTCAGATTTTGTTTTGACAGACGGCGGGCCGGCTTGCTAGAGTCAAACCTGATCCGTTGACTGTCCCGTTCTGAAGCCACACCCGTCGTGCCCGCGGGGACCGAGAACATGGCACTGCCTCGCAGCCGGATGACGACCCAATCGGCCATCGGCGGCGACGAGGTCTCGTCGAGCAGTAGTTCGGACTCTACCCCGTCGAGTTCGACCGGCGAAAGCAGCTCCTCGTCGGACTTCGTCAGTAGCTCGTCGGGCAGTTCGGACACATCCAGCAGCTCCTCATCTAGCAGCAGTTCCCCCAGCGGCGATTGGGACTCGTCGAGCAGCTCGTCCGCCAACTCCCCCAGCGGCGGGTCGTCGTCGAGCGGCCTGTCCAGCTCGACGAGCAGTAGCAGCTCCGGCTACCAGCCGATGGTCCCGTGCGTGGCGGCCCCGGACTACATGGAGGCCAAGAGCGAGTCGTGCGGGTGCGAGTGCGGCGGGGAGACGGGCGTCTGCCCCCACACGGGCGCGGCGCAGGTCGAGGTCGCCGGCCCTCCCTCGACCGTGTCCGGCCTGGGGGCCAAGTACTCGAGCCGCTTCCTCCAGGGCGAGACGCCCGGCACGCTCGACTCGCCCGTCGGCGCGAACTGGCTGAGCGACAGCCTCCCCTACCTGTCGCAGTGCGTGGCCGGCGAGATCGCGATGGTCTTCGACCTGTGCACGGCCTACTGGTTCACCGAGGCGGACGGGGTCTACTCCCAGCGGTTCGGGGACAAGCAGCGCCTGGTGTTCGACGCCGGAATCAGCCGGTTCGTCTTCACCGACAGCGACGGCACTGTGTGGCGATTCACGAACACGGGGGCGTTCGACAGCGTCGAGCGTCCAAACGGGGAGGAGTCGGAGGTGGTGGAGCGGACCCCGGAGGGCCTCCCCCAGACGATCGCGCGGTCGACGACGCAGGACGGCAAGACCACGACCGACACCATCGTGTTCGAGTACGACGCGGAGGGACGGGTCAAGCGGGCCACGTTCCGGCGGTCCACGAACCCGACGGCCGGCATCCGCCGGGTCGTCTACGCCTACTACGGGGTGGGGGAGGAGCACGGTAGTGCGGGCGACCTGAAGACGGTGACGACGCAGGCGCCCGTCGGGACGGGCTGGGCGGACCTGGGCACGAGCTACTACCGGTACTACACGACGGGCGAGGCGGGCGGGTTCGAGCACGGGCTCAAGTTCGCGTTCGGGCCTGCGGCGTTCGAGCGGCTCAAGGGCGACCCGCAGGTCGCCGACCCGTTCCTGGCGACGGACGCCCAGGCGGCCCGGTACGCGGACCACTACTACGAGTACGACGCCGACCACCGGGTCACCACGTCGGTCACCAGCGCGGGTCTGCACACCTTCACCTACGCCTACGAGACGAGCGCCCACGGCGACGACTACAACCACTGGAAGCTCAAGGTCACGGTGACCCGTCAGGACGGCAGCCAGCAGGTCACGTTCAACAACTACATCGGCCAGGCGATGGTGACCGACCTCGGGTCGGGCGGCGACCACTGGGTGGAGTACTACCAGTTCGATCCCGACGCTCACGAGGTGCTGCACGCTCGGCCCTCGGCCGTGGTCAGCTACGACGACGACCAGGCCGACCTGGGTGTTGTGCTGCGGACCGACGCCGGCCGGATCGACCTCACGGAGTACTACACGACCACCACGGCGACACCCACCACCCCAGGCGGGGTGGAGGGGTATCTCCAGACCCGGTGGGTCCAGGAGGGCTCCGCTGGAACCAAGATCAAGCTCTCGGAAATCACGTACTTCGAGCGGTCGACGACTGAGGCGACCGTCTACCCGGTGGCCGAGTCCACGGTCTTTCGGTTCGACGACGGGACGGGGGCGATCACGAGGAGTTTCGAGTACACTTGGTTCCCCGACCGCCTGCAGGCGGAGCAACGAACGACCGTCCTTCCGGTCGTACCCGTTGACCAGAATGGGACAGGGGCGGTCGACACCGTGACGGAGTTGTTCGATGAGCATGGAAAGCTGGTCTGGGAAAGGGACGCGCGGGGCTTCATCACCTACCTGGCGTACGACCTGCCGACCGGGGCAGTCGTGCGCGTGGTCCGGGACGTGGACGGGGCAAAGCTAGAGTTGCCGGCCGGGTGGGTCACACCCCCCGGTGGCGGCCTACACCTGGTGACCGACTTCGAGCACGACGCTCTGGGCCGGACGACCCAGACGCTCGGGCCGCCGCACGAGGTGGACGGTCAGACTGTGCGGACCGCCGACTGGACAGTTTTCCGGGATCTGAAGGACGAGACGCTCTTCGGGCGGGGGTACGCGGTGGGGAGCGCGGGCGAGTACGAGTACACGCTGGTGAATCCGGTCTCGATCGGGCGGCAGTCGGCCGACGGGCGGGTGTCGGACGCGATCGTCGCGGTGCGCCGGTGCGTGTCGGGCACGAGTGGACCGTGTGATGTCCCCGGGGCCGGGGCGGTCGAGAGCGCCGGGCGGTTATCAGCCGGGGACTGCTTCCTGCAGTCCTCCTGGGTCCGCTGGTCACAGACCTTCTCGAACGACCAGGGCCAGGTCACGTCCAGCCGTACCTACCACCGGATCCCGGCCGACGGGTCGGGAGCGGTTGGCGTCAACTACGACCAGTCCCTGTCCGGCTACGACCGGATGGGCCGGCAGAACCGGTCCGTCTCTCCGGCCGGCACGATCAGCCGGGCGGTGTTCGACATGCGCGG